>NZ_JAOTGJ010000005.1:0-98927 GCF_044427225.1 Streptococcus sp. 2022WUSS037
TGGAATTGCCATTTGGCGAACATGAAGAATTGAGAAAACCATTTGAAATGGTCATTATTGAACTGAAAAAATTCCGCAAGGGTCAGCTAGAGAAAAATCAGCGCCAATGGATAGAATTTTTCGCCAATCGAGCATTTAGTCAATCTACATCAGATGTTATTGAAAAAGCAGAACATCTGCTGGATAGAAACACATGGACAGAGGAGGAAATCGAAATGGTAGATCAATGGTTACGCAATGCTTCCAACCACTTTGGCGAATTGGAAAGCTCCTACATACGTGGCAGACGGCGAGGTAAGGAGGAAGGCAGAGCAGAAGGTTTGGAGAAAGGTCGTATAGAGGTCGCCTATCAGATGTTGCGTGAAGGTTTTTCGTATGAACTGATTGAAAAATTGACCGGTCTATCTTCAGATCAAATCAATCAACTGTCACAAAAACATCAGGTTTAAGAGGAAATCGAAATGGTAGATCAATGGTTACGTAATGCTTCCAACCACTTTGGAGAATTGGCAAGTTCCTACATACGTGGCAGACGGCGAGGTAAGGAAGAAGGAAGAGCCGAAGGTCTAGGGAAAGGTCTAGAAGAAGGAAGCCTACAAAAAAGTTTAGATGTTGCACAAAAATTATTAGCTAGAGGTCTTGACATAGAGGATGTGTTAGAAATAACAGGACTAACTTTGGAACAGTTGACTCGATCCTCGCAAGAACATCAGTTCTAGGAGGAAAATACAAAATATATGAAAAAATACGATTATCTAGTTGTCGGAGCGGGTCTGTTCGGAGCAGTCTTTGCTCATGAGGCAGCTAAAAAGGGTAAAAAAATAAAGGTTATCGAAAAACGAGACCACATTGCAGGTAACATCTATACAAAAGAAGTAGAAGGTATTCAAGTCCATGAATATGGCGCACATATTTTCCATACTTCTGAAAAAGAAATTTGGGATTATGTGAATCGGTTTGCGGAGTTCAACCGCTATACAAACACACCAGTCGCCAATTACAAAGGTGAAATCTACAATCTTCCATTCAACATGAATACTTTCAATAAACTGTGGGGCGTGGTGACTCCTGCTGAAGCAGAAGCGAAGATTGCAGAGCAACGAGCAGTTTTGGGAGGAAAAACGCCTGAGAACTTGGAAGAACAAGCCATCTCACTAGTTGGTACAGACATCTATGAAAAATTGATCAAGTCATACACCGAGAAACAATGGGAAAAACCATGTACGGAGTTACCTGCCTTTATCATCCGTCGTTTACCCGTGCGTTTGACTTATGATAATAACTATTTCAACGATAGCTACCAAGGTATTCCAATCGGCGGTTACACGCAGATTGTTGAAAAAATGTTGGAACATGAGAATATTGATGTTGAGACAAATGTTGATTTCTTTGCCAATAAGGAAGACTATTTAGCTACCTATCCAAAGATTGTCTTTACAGGAATGATTGATGAGTTCTTTGATTACCAACTTGGTGAATTGGAATATCGTAGCCTTCGATTTGAGACAGAAGTCTTGGATATGGAAAACTATCAAGGGAATGCAGTTGTGAACTACACAGATAGTGAAACGCCATTTACTCGTATTATCGAACACAAACATTTCGAATTTGGTACACAACCGAAAACCATTATTACACGTGAGTATTCGAAGACCTGGAAACGAGGCGATGAGCCGTATTATCCAGTGAACAATGATCGTAACAACAAACTCTATACTGCTTATAAGCGCCTCGCAGAACAACAAGAGAACGTTATATTCGGTGGGCGTCTTGGTCATTATCGTTACTACGATATGCACCAAGTCATCGGAGCAGCCTTGCAGTGTGTGAGAAGTGAAGTTTGGGAATGATTTTGAGAAGTCATCAAAGTAGTAATTGATTCTTGTCAGAAATCGGAATGCTCTTAAAATGTTAATCAAAAAAAACCAGAATTTCTGGTTTTTTTTGATTATTGAATTGCTGCCAACAGGTCAGCTGCTTGTTGCTCGAGTTTTGTTAGAGTTTCGTCAGATAACTCCAATACACCTGTTCCCCATGCTTCTGGATTGATGGTTGAACCTGTAAATTCACCAGCAATCTGAGTGCGGATAAATGGAAGAAGGTGTTGGAAGTCTTTGAATAGGTGGTCGTGACCACTGTTTGCGACTGCAGAGACAGTTGTGATTTTATCTTGTAGGATAGATGGTCCTTTTGGATTGGATAAATCGAGCGAACGACTGAGCCAATCGAGAGCATTTTTTACGATGCCTGGGATTGCATAGTTATATACTGGTGAGAAAATCCAGATAGCATCCGCAGCGTCTACTTGTGCACGTAGATCTGCAATTTCAGGAAGGATAGGTGTCTCGATGTCTTGGTTGAATAGGGGAATTTTTGCAAGATCAATGTAAGATACTTGAGCCTTATCAGCCAAGAACGCTTCGGCTTTTTTTGCCATTTGATGGTTAAAAGAACCGTCACGTAGTGAACCAACTAAAAACAATACGTTCGCCATGATGGCCTCCTTTTCATAAAAACATAAATTTAGTATATCGTATTTGTCTTTTGTTGGTAATCCTAGGTCTGCTGATTCTTGAATTTTTTAAGTATCTCGGCTAATTGGTCTTGTTCTTCTGAACTAAGGACAGAAAAAATCTCTCCAACGTGATCATAATGCTCTGGAAGGATTTTTTCAATGGTTTCGCGTCCAAGTGGAGTGAGAGCAATCAAGGAAGCACGACGGTCATTTGTATCGATCGTCTTGTAGATATAGCCATCTCGAATCATGTTTTTTATAACGACAGTCATGTTGCCAGATGTGCTTAATAATTTATCAATTAAGTCTTGAATCCGCAGATTTCCTTTGTTGTAGAGTGCCTCCATCACTCCAAACTGACAAACTGTCAGTCCGTATTTTTTGATTGTTTCTAATTCTGATTTTGCGATAGTATTAGCTGCTCTGCGAAAGACGACTAGACTGTGAAGTGCATGCTTGTTCTCATTTAAAGATTGTTCAACAGTTCTCATGAGAATATTTTAGCAATAAATAGTTCGGTTATCAAGCAAAAAAAGTTAGATCCTATATTCATAGGTAAAGTACTTTCTATAGCATGGAAGAGCTGAACTGTGGGTCCCAGTTCTTATATTCGTTCTCTGTCTGAAGGAGAATGAAAGTTTATTCACAATTCAATTACGGAAAAAATGGAAATATGCTTTAACTTGTAGTATAATAGGACTACTATGGAAAAAAAGATTTTTCAACTTTTGGAAGTATTGGCAACGAAGAAGGGACAGCTGATAGCTGGTTCCTTTATACTCCTAAGTGTTATGACTTTTTCGATATTCGTTATTTGGGACCTTGCAGCTAAGCCTTTTTCTGATGTACAGAATCACGCTATTTCTGTAGCTCAAGACTATGCGGATATAGAGGTTGTTGATGATGTCTCTATCTATAATGGGGCAGAAACATACTTTAGCGTACAAGGAAAGACGAGTCAGGGAGAAATGATTGCAGTTATCATTCCTGAAGAGACAAATACTGTGTACGTTTATCCAATGGCGAATGGTATTTCTAAGGAAGAAGCGCAGGCAGTCGCTACAGAGAATGGTGCTGGAGAGATAGAAAAATCGGTTCTTGGCTATAGAGATGCGAAGCCGATTTGGGAAGTCAAATCAGGTACTGCCTACTATTTAGTTGAATTTGAAACAGGGAACTTTATCAAACGGGAGGGCTTATGAGTAAGTTATCAAGACGAGTCTTAGAGATGGAAGAAAGTGTCACTCTGGCAGCAGGTGCGCGTGCAAAAGCCTTGAAGGCAGAAGGACGTGATATTTTAGAGCTGACCTTGGGTGAGCCAGACTTTGTCACACCGAAAAATATCCAAGAAGCTGCTATTAAGTCTATCGAAAATGGTAAGGCGAGTTTTTATACGGTAGCTTCAGGACTTCCAGAATTGAAGGACGCTGTCAATACCTACTTTGAAAATTTCTACGGCTACTCTATCGAACGCAATCAAGTCGTTCTTGCGACAGGTGCCAAGTTTGTTCTTTATGCCTTCTTTGCGGCGGTTATCAATCCTGGTGATGAAGTGATTATTCCAACACCTTACTGGGTATCCTATGCTGACCAGATTAAGATGAACGAAGGAGTGCCTGTTTTTGTCACTGCGACGGAAGAACACAATTTCAAGGTAACAGTTGATCAGCTGGAAGCAGCTCGAACAGACAAGACCAAGGTCCTTTTGCTCAATAGTCCTTCTAATCCGACGGGCATGATTTACAGTCGTGAGGAATTGGAAGCTATTGGAAACTGGGCTGTGGAGCACGATATTCTCATCTTGGCAGACGATATTTACGGTCGTTTGGTCTATAATGGAAATACCTTCACACCGATTTCAAGCATTTCAGAAAGCATTCGCCAGCAGACTATTGTTGTCAATGGGGTGGCTAAGGCCTATGCCATGACAGGTTGGCGGGTTGGATTTGCCGTTGGTAATCCTGAAATCATTGCGGCTATGAGCAAGATTGTCGGACAAACGACTTCAAACCTGACAGCAGTTGCTCAGTATGCGGCTATTGAAGCCTTTACAGGTCCGCAAGATACGGTAGAAACCATGCGTCAGGCCTTTGAAGAGCGGCTCAATACCATTTATCCCTTGCTGGCAGAAGTACCTGGTTTTGAAGTGATTAAGCCAGAAGGTGCCTTCTATCTCTTCCCAAATGTCAAAAAGGCTATGGAAATGAAGGGCTACACAGATGTGACTGAATTTACCACAGCCATTTTGGAAGAAGTGGGAGTTGCAATGGTGACAGGTGCTGGTTTTGGAGCTCCTGAAAATATCCGCCTCAGCTATGCGACAGATATGGACACGCTCAAAGAAGCAGTGGCCCGACTACACACATTTATGAAAAAATAAAAAGAGGAAAAATAATGTCTAGAAAATTGATTACCATTAACCAAGTAAAAGATTATGTCGGTCAAGAAGTGACCATTGGTGCCTGGGTTGCCAACAAATCAGGCAAGGGCAAGTTAGCCTTCCTGCAGTTGCGTGACGGAACAGCCTTCTTCCAAGCAGTTGCTTTCAAGCCAAACTTTATTGAAAAATTTGGCGAAGAAGTAGGTGCGGAGAAGTTCGATGTAGCAAAACGTCTCAGCCAAGAAACGTCTGTCTATGTGACAGGGATTGTCAAGGAAGATGAGCGTTCTAAATTTGGTTATGAGTTGGATGTGACAGACCTTGAAGTCATCGGTGAGTCACAAGATTATCCAATTACACCAAAGGAACACGGTACGGACTTCCTTATGGACAACCGTCACCTCTGGTTGCGTTCGCGTAAGCAGGTCGCTATCCAGCAAATCCGTAACGCGATTATCTATGCGACTTATGAATTCTTTGAAAAGAATGGTTTTATCAAGTTTGATAGCCCAATCTTGTCTGGAAATGCGGCAGAAGATTCAACAGAATTGTTCGAAACAGACTACTTTGGTCAACCAGCTTATCTCAGTCAATCAGGTCAGCTGTACCTGGAAGCTGGTGCCATGGCCCTTGGTCGTGTTTTCGACTTCGGTCCTGTTTTCCGTGCGGAAAAATCAAAAACTCGCCGTCACTTGACGGAGTTCTGGATGATGGATGCCGAGTATTCATTCCTCAGTCATGAAGAGTCACTTGACTTGCAAGAAGCTTATGTTAAAGCCTTGATTCAAGGTGTTATCGACCGTGCTCCACAAGCCTTGGAAACTCTTGAGCGTGATGTAGATGCTCTCAAACGCTACATTGCGGAACCATTTAAACGTGTGGCTTATGACGATGCAATTACCCTTCTGCAAGAACATGAAGCTGATGAAGATACAGACTACGAACACATCGAGCATGGGGATGACTTTGGCTCACCACATGAAACTTGGATTTCAAACTACTTTGGTGTACCGACTTTCGTTGTTAACTATCCAGCAAGCTTCAAGGCTTTCTACATGAAACCAGTTCCTGGCAATCCAGAGCGCGTGCTCTGTGCAGACCTTTTGGCGCCAGAAGGCTACGGTGAAATCATCGGTGGTTCTATGCGTGAGGACAATTACGATGCCTTGGTGGCCAAGATGGACGAGCTTGGCATGGACAAGTCAGAATACGAATTTTACCTTGACCTTCGTAAGTACGGTTCCGTGCCACACGGTGGCTTCGGTATCGGTATTGAACGTATGGTGACGTTTGTGGCTGGTACAAAACACATCCGTGAAGCCATTCCGTTCCCGAGAATGTTGCACCGCTTGCATCCGTAAGCAAATCAATAGATATACAAACAGACTACAAATGTGGTCTGTTTTTCTGGTGTCAATTGACATTTTGAACGAATTGTTTTACAATGTATTACAAGAAGAAAGTAGGTGGAATGATGGGAATTGTATCCTTGCGGTTAAACGATGCAGAAGAAGAAATCTTCAGAAGCTATGCCATTCATACAGGAAAAAGCCTGTCTGAGTTATTTAAAACTGCACTTGCTGAACAGATAGAAGACCAGTTGGACTATGAAATTGGTATCAAGGCTTTGAAGAAATTCCAAGAAAATCCTGTTACACACTCGATTGATGATGTTCTTGCGGAGTTAGAAGATGGCCTATAAACTTGTTCTCAGCGATGATGCTTTGAAGCAGTTGAAAAAAATGGACAGGCATGTGGGGATGATGCTTGCTAAGGATTTGAAAAAACGTTTGGACGGTTTGGAGAATCCAAGACAGTTTGGCAAGGCCTTGGTAGGAGACTATAAGGGGCTGTGGCGGTATAGAGTGGGGAATTACCGTGTGATTTGCGATATTATTGATAACAAAATGGTCGTCCTAGCTCTTGAAATCGGGCACCGGAAAGAAATCTATAAAAAGTGAAGCCTTAGGAAACTAGGCTCGGTATCGGTGCACTTCTCAGAGCTCGTGTCAACATCTCAGCGCAGTGGTTGATTGGCTTTAACAGTCCAGTGGAGTGAAACAGTTCTGGGAACTGTTTCAGCCCGAGCCTTGAAACAGAAAAGCGAGGTAAAAAAGTTGGAGACAAGATTTGCGAAGCAAATCTCAGCAATTCGTGTTTTCCACTCCAAATCTTCCTTATACGACTGAAGCGAACGGAGTTCGCCTTATCTCCAACCTCCAAAGGTTCCCCAAACCTTTGGAGCTGTGCGGGGGTGGGCAGACGAACTCCTTTTTGACTTATCGAGTTCTTCCCCACTCCCTGTTTTCTTGATTTTTTACTAGATTTTATTTATAATTATTCTAAATAAAACTGTGGAGAGGAAAATGAAGCAAGAAAGTTTAGGAAAAGAGATTATTCGTTTGGCCTTGCCTGCGACGGTGGAAAATATCTTTCAGACCTTAGTTGGTTTTGTGGATACCCTCTTGATTGCACAGCTGGGGCTGGTAGCGGTGACGGCAGTTGGTCTTGCCAATACGATTTTGAATGTCTATTTGGCGGTCTATATGGCTTTGGGAGTTGGGGCAACAGCTTTGATTGCTCGGTCTATTGGCGCGGGAGATAGGGAATCTCTTACCTTTCATGTCCGTCAAGCCTTAGTGCTTTCAGTAGGTGTAGGTCTGCTATTGGGTTTACTATCCCTTGTTTTCGGGCGGCAGATGCTGGTCTTAATGGGAGCAGATGCGGAGAGTTTAGCTGGCGCCCAGGCATTTTTTACTGGGTTGGTGGCTTGACGATTTTCCAAGCTCTGATGACCATTTTGGGAACAATCCTGCGGGCATCTGGCGACACAGTTTCCCCTATGAAAATGAGCTTACTGACCAATGGTTTTAATGTGGTCTTGGACTATTTCTTGATTTTTGGTATTTGCTCTTGGTCAGGTTTTGGTATTGTAGGGACGGCCTTGGGAACCGTCTTAGCTCGCTTGCTTGGTACTGTCTTGCTGTATCGTAAGGTACAGCAGACTGACTTGGCAGTTGATCTCAAACAATTGTTCCATTTCGGAAGTCCTAAGGAAATGGTGGATTTGACCCTACCTGCAGTAGCCGAACGCTTGGTTATGCGGTTGGGACAGGTGGTCTATTTCAGTTTGATTGTTGGGCTGGGGATGACTGTCTATGCTTCTCACATGATTGCAGGCAATATCGAGAGTTTTACCTATATGCCAGCCTATAGTCTTGCGACAGCGGCAGCGGTTTTGATTGGTCAAGCCTTGGGAAAGGGGGACATCCTCACAGTTAGACGAGTCGCATTTCTCAGCTCTGCCTATGGAGTAGCCATCATGTCCCTGCTCGGTACCATCTTATTTTTCGGAGCTCCAAGTTTTGCTCTGCTATTTACCAAAGACCTAGAAGCCGTCCGTCAAGTCGTCACAGCCTTACGGATCGATGCTTTCAACCAGCCAGGTCTTGCGGCTTCTTTGATCATGGCTGGCGCTCTGCAGGGCTTGGGGGATACCAAGTCGCCACTCTACTCCACAATGATAGGAATGTGGGGGCTACGCGTCGTAGGTGTTATCGTCTTAGGTCAGATGTTCGGTTTAGGAATTGCCGGCGTCTGGCTGTCGATTTTGATTGACCTGCTCTTGCGAGCAATCTTCCTAAGCTGGAGATTTACTATTACAACGCGAAAACTGGCTGATTAGGCTAGTTTTTTGGTATATGCAGGTAGTTTTAGAAGTAGACTATGGATTGCCTTATTTCATGTTGATGATACTATCTCAATTCCTTTTTTATAAAAGAAAATAGGTGCAGGATAGTAGTAGGTGAGCTGTTTTATACAGAACTTGTGCTATAATAGATATAAAAAATTAAAAGGAGATAGAGATATGAAAACCATTCACACAGATAAGGCACCTGCAGCAATTGGCCCATACGTTCAAGGGAAGGTTGTTGGAAATTTCCT
Source organism: Streptococcus sp. 2022WUSS037 (assembly GCF_044427225.1). Lineage (NCBI taxonomy): Bacteria > Bacillati > Bacillota > Bacilli > Lactobacillales > Streptococcaceae > Streptococcus > Streptococcus sp. 2022WUSS037. The sequence continues at coordinate 8,841 of NZ_JAOTGJ010000005.1, forward strand.
CTTTGCCTCTGGTCAAGTTCCTTTGTCACCTGAAACTGGTGAAGTGGTTGGTGAAACCATTCAGGAGCAGACTGAGCAAGTCTTGAAAAATATCGCAGCGATTTTAGAAGCTGCTGGTACAGACTTTGACCATGTGGTTAAAACAACTTGCTTCCTCAAGGATATGAATGACTTTGTGGCTTTCAACGAAGTCTATCAAACAGCCTTTTCAGCAGATTTTCCCGCTCGCTCAGCGGTGGAAGTGGCGCGTTTGCCTCGTGATGTCAAGGTTGAAATTGAAGTGATTGCAGTAATTGATTAGGAGAGAAAAGGAGGGAATGTCATGTCAGACAAACTCCATTTAGTGATTGTAACAGGGATGTCGGGAGCAGGTAAAACGGTAGCTATCCAGTCTTTTGAAGACTTGGGGTATTTTACCATTGACAATATGCCACCGACACTACTTCCAAAATTTTTAGAATTGATTCGCCATAGCAAAGACAATAATAAGATTGCCTTGGTGGTGGATATGCGGAGTCGGTCTTTCTTTGCGGAAATCCGAGAAGTTTTGGATGAGATTGAATCGGCAGAAGATTTGGATTTTAAGGTCTTGTTTTTGGATGCAACGGATGGCGAACTGGTTGCACGGTATAAAGAGACACGACGCTCTCATCCTTTGGCTGCGGATGGTCGGGTCTTGGACGGGATTCAGCTGGAACGTGAGCTCTTAGCACCTTTGAAAAACATGAGCCAGAATGTCATCGATACGACAGAATTGACACCGCGTAATCTTCGGATGGCTATTTCAGAGCAGTTTGCTAGTCAAGACAATCAACCATCCTTCCGTGTGGAAGTTATGTCCTTTGGTTTCAAATACGGTTTGCCCTTGGATGCGGACTTGGTTTTTGATGTTCGTTTCTTGCCTAACCCATATTATCAAAAGGAATTGAGGAATTTGACTGGTTTGGATGCTCCTGTTTTTGACTATGTCATGGACCATCAGGAATCAGAAGAATTTTACAGCCATCTTATCGGCTTGATTGAGCCAATTCTGCCTGGTTACCAGAAGGAAGGAAAATCTGTCCTGACTATAGCTGTTGGTTGTACGGGTGGTCAACATAGAAGCGTAGCTTTTGCCAAACGCTTGGCTGACGATCTTGAGAAGAACTGGCTAGTTAACCGCAGCCATCGTGATAAGGACAGACGGAAGGAAACGGTTAACCGCTCATGAGAAAGCCAAAGATTACAGTGATTGGTGGGGGAACGGGAATTCCGGTTATCCTAAAGAGCCTGCGGGACAAGGATGTGGACATTACGGCCATCGTGACCGTAGCAGATGACGGTGGCTCCTCGGGGGAGATTCGTCAGGCCTTGCAGGTTACACCTCCGGGGGATTTGCGGAATGTCCTCTTGGCTATGTCCGATATGCCTAAGTTGTATGAGCAGATTTTCCAGTACCGCTTCGCGGATTCGGATGGTCCGCTAGCAGGGCATCCCTTGGGCAATCTCATCATCGCTGGGATTTCCGAGATGCAGGGTTCGACCTATAATGCCATGCGGCTCTTGACCCGCTTTTTCCATACCACGGGTCGGATTTATCCTTCCAGTGAACAGGCCCTGACCCTTCATGCGGTCTTTACAGATGGGACCAAGGTTTCTGGCGAGAGTAAGATTGCCAAACACGAGGGTATGATTGGCCATGTTTATGTGACAAATACCTATAATGATGATGAGCCTAAGGCCAGTCGTCAGGTGGTAGAAGCTATCATGGAGAGCGATATGGTGGTCTTGGGACCGGGATCGCTCTTTACATCCATCCTTCCCAATCTCATGATTTCCGACATTGGCAAGGCGTTGAAAGAAACCAAGGCAGAAGTGACCTATGTCTGCAATATCATGACCCAGCGTGGCGAGACGGAGTTCTTCACGGATGCTGACCACGTGACCGTCTTGAATGGCCATCTGGGTGAGAAGTTCATTGACACTGTGTTAGTTAATAGCGAGCCTGTACCACACGAATACATGAATACCCACAAGTTTGATGAATACTTGGTGCAGGTCAAGCATGACTTTGCTGGCCTACAGGAGCAGACCAGTCGTGTGATTTCTTCTAATTTTCTTCGCTTGGAAAATGGCGGAGCTTTTCATGATGGTGATTTGGTGGTAGAAGAGTTGCTCAAGATCTTGCAGGTGCGGTCATGAGTTTTACTATAAAAGTCAAAGAAGAGCTGTTGATCCAGTCCAGTCAAAATAAGAGTGAGCTAGCAGCCATTATCAAACTGTCTGGCAGTCTAGGGCTGGCTTCAACAGGCTTGACCCTGTCCATCTCGACTGAGAATGCCAAAATTGCCAGACATATCTACGAATTACTGCTGCATTTCTACCAAGTAAAAGCAGAAATTCGTCACCACCAAAAGCCCAATCTCAAGAAGAATCGTGTCTATGCGGTTGTCATTGAAGATGGAGTCAATGACATCTTACATGATTTGCATCTGGCAGATAGTTTTTTTGGACTGGAAACGGGCATTTCGCCTCTTGTCCTTGAAAATGATTCTTGGAGCCAGGCCTATTTGCGAGGGGCATTCTTGGCAGCTGGCTCTGTCAAGGATCCTGAAAAAGGACGGTATCAGCTGGAAATCGCATCCGTTTACAGCGACCATGCCCAGGACCTGGCCAATTTGTTGCAGAAGTTTCTCTTGGATGCCAAGGTTATTGAGCGAAGTAAGGGAACTATTACCTATCTGCAACGGGCAGAAGATATTATGGACTTTCTGTTGGTGATTGGAGCAGAAGAGGCCAAGACAGAGTTTGAAAATATCAAGCTCTTGCGTGAGGCTCGAAATGACCTCAACCGAGCCAATAATGCTGAAACGGCTAATATTGCAAAGACGGTCAATGCTAGTATGAAAACAATTAATAATATTATCAAAATTATGGATACTATCGGTCTAGATCAGTTGTCAGGTGACTTGCAGGAGATTGCCCAGTTGCGAATTCAGCATCCAGACTATTCCATTCAGCAATTGGCGGATAGTCTAACGGTACCGATTACTAAAAGTGGTGTCAACCATCGTTTGCGGAAAATCAATAAGATTGCGGATGAATTATAATACTTAGAACCAGTTCCTTGTGGGCTGGTTTTTTAGATTATTATAGGAAATTACGGAATATTATTAGAATTATATCTTAATATATGTTAGAATGTGTAGAGAAATACTTTGATTAGAATGGAGAGAGTGATGATTACGAACGAACAATACAACTTTCTTCGAAACCATCCTGCGTTTGAAAACTTCTCAAGGGAAAGTTTCGATCAATTAGCTAAGCATATTCGTTTTCGAAAGATTCCAAAGGGTCAAATCTTTTTTTACGCAGAGGATCCTAGAGATTATCTATTTGTATTGTATAAGGGCTATGCTCGGATTGAGCAATATGATGAGACGGATAGTTTTACGTATTTGGACTATATTCGGCAGGGTGGTGCCTTTCCATTTGGAGATATGTTTCAGGACAAACCTTATCATTATACTGCCATTGCCATAACGGACCTAGAGTATTTTATTGTGCCGATGGTCTTGTTTGAAACCTTGTCGAAGATAAATCCTAGTCAAATGGTCTATATCTGTCAAAAATTATCCAAAGTGCTTCGTTTTCAAGAGTTGCGCTTGCGAAATGCGATGCGTTCTAAGGCATCAGATCGAGTCGTTCAAGCCCTGGCTCTTCTTTATTGGGATATGTGCCAGCGCGATCAGTTTGTTACCTTACCGTTTGAAATTCATATTCAGGAGATTTCGCGTTTAGCAGCTACGACACGAGAAACCGTTAGCCATGTTTTAAAACAATTGAAGCAGGATCAAAAGATTGCCTATAGCCACAAACAACTGACCTATCTCGATATTGATTTCTTTCTCGAAAATCTAACAGAAACACATTAGTTTCTGTTTTTTTATAAAAATAAATATTCATATAATGGTGTAAAGGATAAACAATATTCATAATTCTGTTGTTTTTATCGATAATTACCCAAGAATACGCGTAAAAATGTGAAGAATTTCTCAAAAGAATGTGAACGTTTTCAAGTTTTTGATGTTGTTCTCTGTTACACTATGGTTGTAAAGGAAATGAGAGTGGGGGAAGCGTACGGTCCACTATCATTTCCAATCAAGTAATACTCAATGAAAATCAAAATCAGACTAGGCGACGAAGATGAAGATAGAACTGAAGTTCATCAAATCGAGGCAACAACGTATGAGTTTGATTTTCGAAGAGTATAAAAAAATATTAGGAGGACAGATCATGTCAAACCATCCAATTCATGTTTTTTCAGAAATTGGTAAACTGAAAAAAGTTATGTTGCACAGACCTGGTAAGGAAATTGAAAACCTGATGCCTGACTACCTAGAACGTCTCTTGTTCGATGATATTCCATTCTTGGAAGATGCTCAAAAAGAACACGATGCATTCGCACAAGCATTACGAGATGAAGGAGTCGAAGTTCTCTACCTTGAACAATTGGCTGCTGAATCCTTAGTAACACCTGAAATTCGTGAGCAATTTATTGATGAATACCTAGAAGAAGCAAATATTCGTGGTCGTGCTACTAAAAAAGCTATTCGCAAACTCTTGCTAGCTATTGAAGACAACAAAGAGTTGGTAGAGAAAACGATGGCGGGTGTTCAGAAAGCTGAGTTACCGGAAGTCCCTGCTGAAGAAAAAGGTTTGACAGACCTGGTCGAATCATCCTACCCATTTGCAATTGACCCAATGCCAAACCTTTACTTCACTCGGGATCCATTTGCTACGATTGGTAATGCAGTTTCGCTCAACCACATGTATGCAGAAACTCGTAACCGTGAAACCTTGTATGGTAAATATATCTTTACCTACCACCCAGAATACGGTGGAAAAGTTCCATTGGTTTACAACCGTGAGGAAACAACACGGATTGAAGGTGGTGACGAATTAGTGCTTTCAAGAGATGTGTTGGCAGTAGGTATCTCACAACGGACCGATGCAGCGTCCATTGAAAAACTCTTGGTAAACATCTTTGAACGACATGTTGGTTTCAAGAAAGTATTGGCCTTTGAATTTGCGAACAACCGTAAATTCATGCACTTAGATACTGTCTTTACCATGGTTGACTATGACAAGTTCACTATTCACCCAGAAATTGAAGGCGACCTTCGTGTCTTCTCTGTAACCTATGAAAATGACACGCTTCACATTGAAGAAGAACATGGCGATTTGGCTGAATTATTGGCGGCCAACCTTGGTCTTGAAAAAGTTGAGTTGATTCGTTGCGGTGGTGGCGATTTGGTTGCTGCTGGTCGTGAGCAATGGAATGATGGTTCAAATACATTGACCATTGCACCAGGTGTGGTAGTTGTTTACAAACGCAATACGATTACCAATGCTATCCTCGAGTCCAAAGGGCTTCGTTTGATTAAGATTGGCGGAAGTGAATTGGTTCGCGGTCGTGGTGGACCTCGTTGTATGTCAATGCCGTTTGAACGGGAAGACATCTAATGCCAAGTATAGAACGAACAACTATCGGTTCGGAAGAATGGCAACGCGCAGCCTCTATCTATGTCCGCTATAAGGTATTTGTCCTTGAGCGTGGTATTGCAAAGGAAGATGAATTTGACCAGAATGATACGGAAGGAAGAGTTTACGCCAATCTCTTTATTGGTGAGGAGCCTGTTTCAACGGGACGTTTTCTTCCTGTCGATCCTGGTCAAGCTCGTCTAACCCGAATAGCCACTCTACCGAATTTTCGTGGAAAAGGCTATGGAAAAATGATTATCAGCTCTTTGGAAGCTTATGCACGTGAAACAGGCTTTCGTCAGTTGGATATACATTCGGAGTTAACTGCAAAGACTTTTTATGAGTCAGTCGGCTACCAAGCAACTTCTGAAGTTTATCAAGAAGATGGAGAATGGTGCCAGACATTGACAAAATTTATTTAAACATTAGGAGAAGAGACAATGACAAACGTATTTAAAGGCAGACATTTCCTTGCAGAAAAAGATTTTACTCGTGCAGAGTTGGAATGGTTGATTGATTTCTCAGCTCATTTGAAAGATTTGAAAAAACGCAATATTCCACACCGTTATTTGGAAGGTAAAAATATTGCCCTATTGTTTGAAAAAACATCAACTCGTACTCGTGCCGCCTTCACAGTAGCATCCATTGACCTTGGTGCCCATCCAGAATATCTTGGCGCAAATGACATCCAACTTGGCAAGAAAGAATCTACAGAAGATACTGCTAAGGTTTTGGGACGTATGTTCGACGGTATTGAATTCCGTGGTTTCAGCCAAAAAATGGTGGAAGAATTAGCAGAATTCTCTGGTGTGCCAGTATGGAATGGTTTGACAGATGCATGGCACCCAACTCAAATGTTGGCGGACTACTTGACAGTCAAAGAAAACTTTGGCAAGTTGGAAGGTTTGACTTTGGTTTACTGTGGTGATGGCCGTAACAACGTTGCTAACTCACTTTTGGTAACAGGTGCCATTCTTGGTGTCAATGTTCATATCTTCTCACCAAAAGAACTCTTCCCTGATGAAACAGTTGTAGCATTGGCAGAAGGATTTGCTAAAGAATCTGGAGCGCGTGTGCTTATTACTGACAATGCTGACGAAGCAGTCAAAGGCGCAGATGTTCTCTATACAGACGTTTGGGTATCAATGGGTGAGGAAGATAAATTTGCAGAACGCGTTGCCCTCTTGAAACCATACCAAGTGAATATGGAATTGGTGAAAAAAGCAGAAAATGAAAATCTCATCTTCTTGCACTGCTTACCTGCCTTCCATGATACAAACACTGTTTATGGTAAAGATGTCGCTGAAAAATTTGGCGTAGAAGAAATGGAAGTAACAGACGAAGTATTCCGTAGCAAGTATGCTCGTCACTTCGACCAAGCTGAAAACCGTATGCACACAATTAAAGCAGTGATGGCAGCGACTTTGGGGGATCCATTTGTTCCACGTGTGTAATACTCTTCGAAAATCAAACTCATACGTTGTTGCCTCGATTTTATGTCTGAAAAGCTCCAGTGGAGGTTTTCAGCCTGTTCCCTTGAAGTATAAAAGGAACAGAGTTCTATCTTCATAGTCGAAACGAACTTCGCTCGTTTTATTTCCAACCTCCAAAGGTTCCTCAAACCTTTGGAGCTAGTCTGATTTTGATTTTCATTGAGTATATTCTCTAGTCATCGCAACCTCCGGGGGCTGGCACCCAGCCCCCTTATTTTGAGGATGGATGTGTAAGCGATTACTATTTCGCGAAAGTGAGGAAAAAGCAAGAGATATGGCAAATCGTAAAATTGTAGTAGCCTTGGGTGGCAATGCCATTTTATCGTCCGACCCATCGGCTAAAGCACAAAAAGAGGCCTTGGTACAAACAGCCAAGCACCTTGTAAAATTGATAAAAAATGGGGATGACCTTATTATCACGCATGGTAATGGTCCTCAGGTTGGAAACTTACTTCTTCAAAACCTTGCTGCTGATTCGGAAAAGAACCCAGCTTTTCCACTGGATAGCTTGGTAGCTATGACAGAAGGTTCGATTGGTTTCTGGTTGCAAAATGCCTTGGAAAATGAATTGCTCAAGGAAGGCATTGAAAAAGATGTAGCATCTGTTGTGACCCAAGTTATCGTGGATAAGAATGATCCAGCCTTCGAAAATTTGACCAAGCCGATTGGACCATTCTATACAGAAGAAGAAGCGAAAGCAGAAGCAGAAAAGACTGGTGCAACCTTCAAAGAAGATGCCGGTCGTGGCTGGCGCAAAGTCGTTGCTTCGCCAAAACCTGTAGGAATCAAAGAAATTGGTACCATTCGTACCCTTCTCAATGCAGGTGAAGTGGTCGTAGCTGCTGGTGGCGGTGGCATTCCAGTTGTCCAAGAAGCAGACGGTACTCTTACCGGTGTGGAAGCAGTTATCGATAAGGATTTTGCTTCCCAATGTTTGGCAGAATTGGTTGATGCAGACCTATTTATCGTCTTGACAGGCGTAGACTATGTCTTTGTTAACTACAACAAACCGGACCAAGAAAAATTAGAAACTGTTACCGTAGCTGAATTGGAAGAATATATCAAACAAAATCAATTCGCACCAGGTTCTATGCTACCGAAAGTTGAAGCAGCTATTGCTTTTGTAAACAATAAGCCGCAATCAAAAGCAGTCATTACCTCATTAGAAAACTTAGGTGCTTTGATTGAATCCGATAGTGGCACTATCATTGTCAAAGGCTAAGCAGCTGTATGTATTGTTGAGGCTTCTATTTATTGATGTACTCTACATGCAAATATAGTTTTTAAACTAGACGGGTTATTTATTGATGGAGTTAGGGGAGTGGAAGTGTTGATAGTCCTACAAGGGTTCCCTTTAATCAAAAAATGAAGGTCTGGGCTTCTAAGCTCCCTCCCCTCTCATCCATTTCCTATCAAGTATCTATCTATAAGCAATGATTTCAGATATAGTCTTTTAGTTTACTTTTAGTACTAGGCAACGAGCCGCAGGCATAACTAGAGTTAGGCAAGGCGAGTTAACGAAGTAATAAAAGAAAAACTAAATGACGATAATAGACTGAAGGAGATAGACATCTCTTGAAGATAGGTGGATATTTGATACGGTTATTACGGATACAATTTCCCTTAAATAGGGGATAAACTTTCAAAATATTATAGGAGGTTTTTGCGATGAGCGAAAAAGTGAAAAAAGGCTTTAAATTGCCTTCGTCTTATACAATATTGATGCTCATTATTGCCTTTATGGCAGTGATGACATGGATTATTCCAGCTGGTCAATATCAGGTTGATGAAGCCGGACGTTTGGTGGCTGGTACCTATGAGAAGGTTGCTCAAAATCCACAAGGGATTTACGATGTTTTTATGGCTCCAGTTCGTGCCATGCTTGGTCACGGTGCGACTGAAGCAGCGATTAACGTAGCATTCTTCATCATCATGGTTGGTGCCTTTCTTGGTGTAGTTAACGAAACAGGTGCACTTGATGTAGGGATTGCTTCTATTGTAAAACGCTTCAAAGGTCGTGAAAAAATGTTGATTTACATCCTCATGCCTTTGTTTGCCTTGGGAGGCTCAACCTATGGTATGGGTGAAGAAACAATGGCTTTCTTCCCACTCCTTGTTCCTGTTATGATGGCGGTTGGTTTTGACAGTATTACTGGTGTAGCCATCATCTTGCTAGGTTCTCAAATCGGCTGTTTGGCTTCTACTGTAAACCCATTTGCAACGGTTGTAGCCTCTGATGCAGCAGGTGTAAGTGTTGCGGACGGTATGATTTGGCGCTTGGTCTTCTTCGTTGTTATTCTCTTGATGGGGGTTCTCTTTGTAGCCAACTATGCTGAGAAAGTGAAAAACGATCCGACTAAGTCCTTGGTTTACAAACAGCGTGAAGCAGATATGCAACACTTTAATGTCGCAGCAACTCAAGAAGTGAATGCAGAATTATCACCAGCTCAAAAACGTGTTCTCTGGGTATTTGTACTAACATTTGTTCTCATGATTTGTAGCTTTATTCCATGGGAAGATTTGGGTGTGACTATCTTTACACAATTTAATGATTGGTTGATTGGTCTTCCATTCATCGGTCAAATGATTGGTTCTTCAACAGCTGCTCTTGGTACTTGGTACTTCCCAGAAGGAGCAATGCTCTTTGGTATCGCAGGGATTGTAGTTGGTTTAGTTTATGGTATGAGTGAAGAACGTTTGGTAAAATCCTTTATGTTCGGTGCTGCTGATATTTTCAGCGTAGCTTTGATTTGTGCTATCGCGCGTGGTATTCAAGTCATCATGAACGATGGTATGATTACTGCCACTATTCTCCATATGGGTGAAGAAGGATTGCAAGGTTTGTCTTCACAAGTATTCATCATTTTGACCTATCTCTTCTACCTACCAATGTCCTTCTTGATTCCATCTTCATCAGGTCTTGCAGGGGCTTCTATGGGTATCATGGCACCTCTTGGTGAGTTTGTAAATGTACCAGCAAGCCTGGTTATCACAGCTTTCCAAGCTGCATCAGGTCTCTTGAACTTGGTGGCTCCAACATCAGGTATTGTAATGGGAGCCTTGGCTCTTGGTCGTGTTGAAATTGGTACTTGGTATAAATTTGTAGGTAAGTTAATCGTAGGCATCATGATTGCCTCCATAGCTATTTTGGTCATTGCGACATTCTTCTAATCGAAATTCTGGGTCAGATTTTATCATGAATACAGATAAAATTTGGCTCAGTTTTTCCTTTTATGATAGAATAGTGCTAGAAAATATATCATATCTTATTATGTTGAAAGGAGTAACAATGAATACAAGTTTTATTCAATCCACTCATCAGGAAGAGTGTGTCCAGGCTATTAAAGAATTGGTGGCTTTTCCGTCTGTCCTGCACGACACCCTTTGGTCAAGCTATTCAGGATGTACTGGAACATACCCTAGCCATGACGGAGAAAATGGGTTTTAAAACTTATTTAGACCCTGCTGGCTATTATGGCTATGCTGAAATTGGGCAAGGCGAGGAATTATTAGCAATCCTTTGCCACTTAGATGTGGTACCTGCTGGTGATCTTAGTCAATGGCAGACGCCGCCTTTTGAGGCTGTGGTAGAGGGAGATTATATTATTGGACGCGGGGTTCAGGATGATAAAGGTCCTTCGATGGCGGCCTTATTTGCAGTAAAAGCACTTCTTGATGCGGGAGTCCAATTTAACAAGCGGATTCGTTTCATTTTTGGAACAGATGAAGAGACCTTATGGCGGTGTATGAACCGCTACAATCAAATAGAAGAAGTGGCAACTATGGGCTTTGCACCAGATTCTTCCTTCCCTTTGACTTATGCTGAAAAAGGATTGCTACAGGCCAAATTGCATGGTCCAGGTCACCCTTGTCTGAGTATCGAAGCGGGAACTGCCTATAACGTAGTACCTGCCAAGGCAAGCTATTCTGGTCATTTATTAGCAGGAGTTATTGCGGAATTAGATCAATTAGGCTTTGATTATGAAACCAAAGATGATCAAGTAACGGTTCTCGGTATTTCTCGGCACGCCAAGGATGCTGCCGAGGGGGTCAATGCCATCGTTCGTTTGGCAAAGGCCTTAGAACATTTCGAAAGTCATCCAGCCTTGGACTTTATCGTCAATGCAGTTGGTGAAGATGCCACAGGATTTAAGCTTTTTGGTGATGTGACTGATGAACCATCAGGGACACTCAGTTTCAATATTGCAGGCCTAACTATTAGCGCAAAAAAATCAGAAATTCGCTTGGACATTCGTATTCCTGTCACTGCGGATAAAGAAGCCCTAGTTTCTACTTTACAAGCCAAAGCGCAATCATGTGGCTTGACCTATGAAGAGTACGACTACCTTGCTTCCTTGTATGTGCCATTAGACAGCCAGCTGGTATCTACGCTCATGTCTGTTTATCAAGATAAGACAGGAGATTTGACAAGTAAGCCAATCTCGTCAGGTGGGGCTACCTTTGCTCGTACTATGCCAAACTGTGTGGCCTTTGGTGCATGTTTCCCAGATACAGAACAAACAGAGCATCAGGAAAATGAACGCATGCCATTAGAAGACTTATATAAAACAATGGATATTTATGCTGAGGCAGTCTATCGCCTAGCTGCGGAATAGCCACTATCAGTATTGAATAGTAAATTACAGTTTAAAAGCTCTTAGTGAAATATCTAAGAGCTTTTCTTATGAAGAATAACATTAAAAGATGAGATAGAAATGTGTCACTGTTCACAAGAAGTGGACAAAAATATATGAAGGTGTGACTTATTATATGCTGTTTTAGAAATAGACCCCATCTGCATATAGAATAAGTCAAATTAGACTATTCTACAATAAAACGCTTATATGTTAGATTTTCGTTTATGAGTATAAAGGGAAGTTATTGATATTTATTTGAAAAATTATCTTTAAAATTAAGTATGTTGTTTGTGAACACAAATTTTTATAATTTACTAAAGAAAAATGGTGGAGTAAACTGTTTCAAGTGCTCGAAGCAAGCTTGTGCCCCCTCGACATCTTCACAAATGATGAGACAGACATCGTCACCGCAGACGGTTGCTACAATTTGAGGAATCTCCATGGCATCCAAAATAGAACCGAATGAGTTAGCCAATCCAGGTAGGGTCTTGAGAACCACTTGATGTTGGATAGGTTTTAGCATGACCAAAGCATCTTCCATATAGAGTCGCAGTCGTTTTTCCCAGCGAGTAGGAGCAATGGGGTTGATGACATAGTGAGAAGAATCATCTTCGTTGACTTTGACAAGATTGAGCATCTTGATGTCACGGGAGAGGGTAGATTGGGTGACGGAGACTCCATTGACCTCTAGTAATTCTTGCAATTCCTGCTGGGTGTGTATTTTCTTCTCCATGATTAGAGACAGGATCAGCTGATGGCGACTTTCAATCTTATTCATAGGGCCCTCCTTGAGATGTAAGGAAAATAAAATCTGAACTCAGAATAAATTGGTGATAACAGCCTATTGAATAAACATTGCATCCCCAAAACTAAAGAAGCGGTAACGTTCTTCAACAGCATGTTTATAGGCATCTAAGGTAAATTCTCTACCTGCAAAGGCAGAAACTAGCATAACCAAAGTAGATTTTGGCAGGTGGAAATTGGTTGAGAAGGCATCAACGATTCGGAAGGTGTAGCCAGGTTTGATGAAGATATTTGTCCAACCAGAATCAGCTTCCAAACGGCCATCAAATTTATTACCGATGGTTTCGAGGGTGCGGATGGATGTCGTGCCGACTGCGACGATACGACCACCGCTATCTTTGACCTGATTGAGGGTGTGAGCAGCTTCTGCTGATAGGTTATAGAATTCCGAGTGCATTTCATGTTCATCAACGTTATCAACAGAGACTGGTCGGAAGGTCCCAAGTCCAACGTGAAGAGTCAAATAGACTAGCTTCACTCCTTTAGCTTCGATTTTTTCGAGTAACTCTTGGGTGAAATGTAGTCCAGCAGTTGGGGCTGCGGCAGAACCGTTTTCCTTGGCATAAACTGTTTGATAGCGTTCACGGTCTTCTAATTTCTCATGAATGTAAGGTGGAAGTGGCATTTCGCCTAGACTTTCCAAGACTTCAAGGAAGATACCTTCATAGGAGAATTCAACTATTCTTCCACCGTGTTCTAATTCTTCTACGATAGTAGCAGTTAATCGTCCGTCACCAAAAGCAACTGTGGTACCGACTTTCAGACGTTTTGCTGGTTTGGCAAGAACTTCCCACTGATCACCTTGGGTATTTTTCAAAAGCAAAAGCTCAACATGTCCCATAGTTTCAGGCTTGTAGCCATAGAGACGGGCAGGCAGAACACGTGTATTGTTCATGACCAGAGCATCACCGGGATTCAGCTGGTCGATGATATGGTCAAAGTGACTGTCAACCATGCTCCGTTTTTCGCGGTCGAGGATCAATAGTTTAGAGCTGTCGCGCTTTTCAAGGGGAACTTGAGCGATAAGCTCTTCGGGTAAATCAAAATCAAAATCTGCAGTATTCATATTCACTCCTTAGACTAAAATAAAATATAGGTAAAATAAATCAATAGGGAAAATGGCAAAGCCACCAATAGACTACCAATCAGGTAGAAAATAAACTTTAGGACCTTTGATTTAGAAATAAAATAGCCAGTAAGGCAGAACAGAATACCAATAAAAAATAAGTAAAAAAGCACATCTGTCATAAATGTATTATATCATAGTTAGACACTTAAGTCTTGATGGATGGGAAGAGAATTAAAATTATTCGTGCTGATGTAATACTCTATAAGTATAAATTCTTGACAAAAATTGGTCTATACCATATAATAAAGAAAAACAATAAATGGTATAGACCAAAGAGGTGTGTTATGAAAATTCATGTAGTAAACAATCAAGTTGAAGGAGCAACTGTAGCATTAGACATTTTGAGAGAAAAATTGAACGGAGGTGCCAAGGTATTAGGTTTGGCAACAGGCTCCAGTCCGTTAGAATTTTACAGATTGATTCGTGAGTCGGATTTAGACTTTTCAGATGTGACATCTATAAACTTGGATGAGTATGTTGGTTTAGGTGAGGAGAGCGACCAATCCTATATCCATTTTATGAAGGAAAATCTTTTCAATGCCAAACCGTTTAAACAATCTTTTTTACCGAATGGTTTGGCGACAGATGTAGTTGCTGAAACAGAACGTTACAATAAAATTCTGGCTGAATATCCAGTTGATTTCCAAATTTTGGGTATCGGTCGCAACGGCCATATCGGTTTCAACGAACCAGGTGCTCCATTTGATGGTCAGACTCATCTGGTTGAATTGGCGCCATCAACCATCGAAGCCAATGCACGCTTCTTTGCGGATCCAGAGGAAGTGCCCAAGCAGGCTATTTCCATGGGCATCGCCAACATTATGGTAGCCAAGACCATTGTCCTCATGGCTTATGGTCAGGAAAAAGCTGACGCCATTAAGGCGACTGTGGAAGGTCCTGTGACAGAAGATGTCCCAGCAAGCGTCCTCCAAAACCATGACAATGTCGTTCTTATCCTCGACCAAGCCGCAGCGAGTAAATTGAAAAAATAAGTGTTAAAAACCGACCACCTTTTTAGGCAGTCGGTTATTCTTATTCTTTTAAACTCTCTCTAACTGAGGTACGATGGCGGTGGGTAATTCTCACAATCATGTAAGAACTTACAGCCAATATTGTGGCTATAAGAAGCAAGTGATTTTGACTCACGACTAAAAGAATAATTGTTATGAACAAAGTGAGAGCATACTGGAACCTTACTGACTTATCCAGTCGATAAAGGTCCTGGTTGTAGCGACTGGTCATTAGGATTCCCATAAAGTAGAGGAAGTAACCAATGAGAAGGAAAGGCAAGCCCAAACTAGCATGCTCACCAAGTAAGACCTCCAGAGAAACTGTGAAGAAGTTGATACCCAAAACCAATACCATATGAGCGTAGAGTAAGGTAGCTACATTTGTCTTTTGATGGTGATTGATATTGAGATAGGTTTGCGAAATGTAAAACATAAAGGAGAACGCCATTGCCAAGAAGAAGAGAACACCAGTGAGGAAATGCGCCTGAATCGGATAATTCTTCAAAATCGCAATGACCGTCTCACCAAAGGTAATAATGGTAATCAACTGGCACCGTTCAACGATGTGAGGAAAATTCATGACATCGTGACTGAGTTTGTCCTTGAAGAAATAGGAAATACCCGTGGTGCTAGTTCATTTCAAAATACAATAAAAAGCCCAAAAAGACTATACTGTAAGTGACGAAACATACAGGAGGTTAGTCCAAATGAGCCACTTACAGTATACTGCTAAATCTCATCATTTGCAATGGAATGTACACCAATTATCACAAATTTGTCATCACTTCTACCAAAACTATTGTCCTGATTCCTTCAAACATCGGCGTAATGTTAGTTTTGCCAAAGTTTCAGATGAATCACTCCTTGTCTTGCTTTTGTTACAAGCTGAACTAGGCATAACCTCACAACGCCATTTCTACAGCATCTGCCACCTCTTTCCTTGCGGTCGGTTATTAGAAAGAAGTCGTTTCAATCGTCGGTCTAAACAATTGATTTGGCTCGTCCAATTAATTCGAAAAGCTATGAGTGAAATGCTTCCATCTGATAAACTAGCCATTATAGATAGTTTTCCTTTGCCACTTTGCCAACCGGTTCGCAATCACAGAGCTACCATTTTTAAAGGATTCGCCGATATTGGCTGTAACGCCTCTAAACATCTTTGGTTCTACGGCTTCAAGGTTCATATGTTGGTGACCTTATCAGGTTATATTCTGAACTATGTTGTCACACCAGCCTCTGTTCATGACATCAAGGTGGTTTATGAATTATTAGAAGGGTGTAAGCAATCGGTTATCCTAGGTGATTTAGGCTACCTGAGCAGTGAACTCAAGAAGGACTTAGAACAAGAAGGTTACCATCTATGAACGCCATTTCGCAAAAACATGGCAGGAGCTGAAGAACATAACAATTGGAAAGTAATGGCCATGAGACGAACTATTGAAACACGTTTTTCTGAACTGTGTCGTCTCTTTGATATCGAACATACATTAGCTAGAAGCCTAGCCGGACTACAGTTACGAATCTAACAAATTATTCTAGCTCATAACTTACGCTATTTTGAAATGAACTAGCACACGGGTAGTCTTTGTGTAACAGGTATATTCTTGTATTTTTTAGTGAAAAAAGAAATAAATTGACAAAATTATGGTAAAATGTAGGTTGATTTAAAATTAATCATTTAATGAATGGAATGAGTTCGAAGTAAGTCAAGATTGACTAGACATTGTATTTAAAGTAATTCGCAGGAATAAGAGATGGAAGGAGATAGAACATGCAACATCCAGTTGTACGATTTATCTGTAGAACCCTGTTCTATTTTTTTATATTGTTACTACTTTTGTATCTGTATAGTTATTTAGACATTGGACAGGGAGGATTTATCTATAATGAGTTTTAAAGAGGAGAGTATAAAAAAGATTAGCAGTATGTTAGAGCGGGTAGAGCATTTTGCGACAGAAAATCCTGACTACCCTGTTTACCATTATCTAGGACAGTTGTACAGTTATGGGGATTTAAAGGCAGATTCAGATTCTTTAGCAGCCCATATTGATAGTTTGGATTTACCAGCAAACTCTCCTGTTCTTGTTTTTGGCGGACAGGAGTACCAGATGTTGGCAATCTTTGTTGCCTTAACCAAGGCTGGCCATCCATATATCCCTGTAGATAGTCATTCTGCTTTGGATCGGATTGAAGCTATTCTGGAAATAGCAGAGCCGAGTTTGGTATTTGCGGTAGCAGACTTTCCGCTAGAGACAAGTTTGCCAGTGCTTGGTTTGTCTGAAGTGGAGGCCATTTTTGAGAGGCAATCGACTTATCAGTTGATGCATCCTGTAAGCGGAGAAGATAC
Source organism: Streptococcus sp. 2022WUSS037 (assembly GCF_044427225.1). Lineage (NCBI taxonomy): Bacteria > Bacillati > Bacillota > Bacilli > Lactobacillales > Streptococcaceae > Streptococcus > Streptococcus sp. 2022WUSS037. Next base: position 25,784 of record NZ_JAOTGJ010000005.1, read on the forward strand.
CTACTATATTATCTTCACTTCTGGGACGACGGGTAAACCAAAAGGGGTGCAAATTTCGCATGACAATTTGCTCAGCTTTACTAACTGGATGATAAGGGATAAGGAGTTTGCGCTACCAGAGCGACCACAAATGTTGGCTCAACCTTCCTATTCGTTTGACTTATCGGTTATGTATTGGGCTCCGACGCTTGCCCTTGGTGGGACCTTATTTGCTCTACCGAAAGAGTTGACTTTGGATTTTAAGACCTTATTTGCAGCTATTCAAACTTTACCATTTAAAATTTGGACTTCGACACCATCATTTGTAGATATGGCTTTGCTATCTCGTGAGTTCGATGGGGAACATTTACCAGATTTGACGCATTTCTATTTTGACGGAGAGGAGTTAACTGTAAAAACAGCTCAGAAGCTCCGCGAACGTTTTCCAAAAGCTGTGATTGTTAACGCTTATGGACCGACCGAAGCTACAGTCGCCTTATCAGCAGTTGCCATCACTGATGAGATGCTGGTGAATTATAAACGTTTGCCGATTGGTTATACCAAACCAGACTCGCCAACTTTTATTTTGGATGAGGATGGTCAAGTAGTACCGAATGGTCAACAGGGAGAAATTGTTGTATCAGGTCCTGCTGTCTCTAAAGGGTATTTGAATAATCCTGAGAGAACCGAGGCGGCATTTTTCCAGTTTGACGGCTTACCGGCCTATCATACTGGGGATTTGGGTGTAATGACAGATGAAGGTCTGTTACTCTATGGCGGACGTATGGATTTCCAAATTAAATATAATGGTTATCGTATCGAGTTGGAAGAAGTTGCCCAACACTTAAATAAATCAACCTACATTGAGGCTGCGATGGCTGTTCCACGTTATAATGCTGACCATAAAGTGCAAAATCTGTTAGCTTATGTTGTTCCTAAAGCAGGGATTATGGAGCAGTTCGATCGAGAGTTGGAGTTAACCAAGGTTATCAAGCAGGAGTTAAAAGAACGGATGATGGATTATATGATGCCTTCGAAGTTTATTTATCGAGACAGTCTTCCTTTGACTGCAAATGGGAAGATTGATATTAAGGGGTTGATCGCTGAGGTGAATGCTCAATGATGGAGTTTTTCAAACAGCTACCTCAGTTAGAGCCTTATGGAAATCCATTGTACTTTTTCTATCTAGTCTTGGCGCTAGTACCAATTTTTATAGGACTCTTTTTTAAAAAACGTTTCCCCTTGTATGAAACAGGTGTTAGTTTAGCCTTCATTGTCTTGATGTTTACAGGTACAAAGACAATGCAGTTGCTGTCTTTATTGGCCTATATTATTTGGCAGACAATATTGATTTTTTTCTACAAGCATTATCGTCAACGGGCAAATCAAAGCTGGGTTTTCTATATAATTGTGTGTTTAGCTGTTTTTCCGTTGACTTGGGTAAAGTTGGCACCGACGTTTAGTCAGCATGGAGCAATTTTCGGTTTTTTAGGTATTTCTTATTTAACGTTTCGGTCGGTCGGAATGGTGATTGAAATGCGGGACGGTTTACTAATGGAATTTAGTTTAGGGAGTTTTTTGCAATTTTTGCTATTTATGCCAACTATTTCGAGCGGTCCTATTGATCGTTATAGACGGTTTACGGAAGATTACAAACAAATTCCAGAGCGAACTGAGTTATTAAATATGCTCAATCAGACTGTGCATTATATTATGATGGGTTTCTTATATAAGTTTATTCTAGCCTATTTTATCGGGCATACTTTACTGGAGCCTTTAAAGGCAGTAGCCTTGGATCAAGGCGGATGGTTTAACTTACCTACTATTGGAGTTATGTATCTTTATGGTTTTGAATTATTCTTTGACTTTGCAGGCTATTCCATGTTTGCCATAGGTATTTCCAATCTTATGGGTATTCGCTGCCCAATTAACTTTGAACAACCGTTCAAATCGCGTGATCTTAAGGAATTTTGGAATCGATGGCATATCAGCTTATCTTTTTGGTTCCGTGATTTCGTCTTTATGCGTCTGGTTAAGACTTTGTTGAAACATAAGGTTTTCAAAAATCGAAATACGGTATCTAATGTTGCCTATCTGTTAAATATGCTCTTGATGGGCTTGTGGCATGGTGTAACATGGTATTATATTGCATATGGTCTCTTTCATGCTTTGGGGTTGATCATCAATGATGCTTGGATTCGTAAGAAGAAATCAATTAATTTAGCTCGAAAAAAAGCTGGACAAGAACCACTGCCAGATAATCGTTGGACGAGTTTCGCTGGTATGTTTGTGACCTTCCATACGGTCATGTTCTCTTTCTTGATATTTTCAGGATTTTTAGATAAATTGTGGTTCAAGTAGACAATAGGTAACGATTGTATGAATCGTAGAAAGGAATATAAAATGGATGTAAAAGAAACAATATTGAATATTATCGAAGAATTATTTATGGAAGATGTATCTGAAATGATGAATGAAGACCTATTTGATGCGGGTGTTTTAGATAGTATGGGGACTGTAGAACTTATTGTGGAGTTAGAAAGTCGTTTTAATATTACAGTTCCAGTTTCAGAGTTTGGTCGTGAAGATTGGAATACAGCTAACAAAATCATTTCTGGTGTTGTGGAGTTGATGCATGCGTAAGCAATTGTGGCAGATTTTTGGGCCTGTGATTTGTGCAACGTTTTTAGTTATTCTCACCTTGTTGTTTTTCCCGAGTTCTTCTCGGCCAAATTTCAAAGAAGAAAAACAAGATGCAGTAGCATTGTCTTATATTAGTTTTAAGAGCAAATATAAGAAAAATAGGGCTCTGGGAGACAAAAATCATCGTTTTGTTCCTTTCTTTGGGTCAAGTGAGTGGTCACGTTTTGATAGTATGCATCCATCAGTGTTGGCAGATGCTTATCAGAGAGAGTATATTCCCTATTTGTTAGGACAACGTGGTGCAGCTTCGCTGACACAATATTTTGGCATGCAACAGATTGGGGCACATTTAAAAAATAGTCAGGCTATCTATGTTGTTTCTCCTCAATGGTTTTCACCAAAAGGGGCATCATCTAAGGCATTTGAACAATATTTTAGTAGTGATCAAGCCACTCATTTTCTGCAAACAAGTGCTGAGGATGACTATGATAGATATGCAGCAAAGCGTTTCTTAGAGCTTAAATCAGACTGTAGTTTGACAGGAATGTTTCAAAAAGTAGCTAGTGGTAAGGAATTGTCGAAATGGGATAGAGAGCAGTTGACCTGGCAAGCCTATTTATTAGAAAAGCAAGATGCCTTATTTAGTCGCTTTGCTGATTCTGGTAGTAATTTAGGATTGGTAGAAACGGAAGCGATGAAACTTCCAGAGACTTTTTCCTATGACCGCTTGAGTAAAGTGGCTAATGAGGACGGGAGTCGTTCTACTCAATCAAATGATTTCCAAATTGATGATAGGTTTTATAGAAATCGTCTTCAGTCAAAAATCAAAAAACTCAAACAATCCCAGACAAAAATATCTTATCTGCAATCACCGGAGTACAATGATTTTCAGCTGGTTTTGAATGAATTTGCTAAACATCAGACTGATGTGCTATTTGTAATTCCCCCGGTTAATGAACGTTGGATGAACTATACTGGTCTCAATAAAGATATGTATCGGGCAACAGTAGCAAAGATTAAGTACCAGTTGACCAGTCAAGGTTTCAATCATATTGCTGATTTGTCGGAGCAGGGGGGGATAGATTATTTTATGCAAGATACGATCCACATCGGTTGGCAAGGCTGGCTGGAGCTTGATAAGTACATCCAACCATTCTTGACAGAACAACAGGCACCTGTTCATTATCAGCTAAAAAAAGAATTTTTAACTTCCGAATGGGCTACGTACAAGGGAGATTTTAACCTATTTTTGAAATAGTTAGATACAGTTATAATAAAAAGCAAGAAGGTTTTGAATTAGGAAGTCTCCTTGCTTTTTTGTTCTTTTACTGTAGTAAATTGAATGATTATATATCTTCTCCCAACAAACTGTGGTTGGCTTTGCGGAAACGAATGACATGGTAGGCTACCATACCATGTGAGAGTAGATTGAGAATGCTAAAGATGAGTAGGTTTGCATGTCCAGCTAGCAGTAAGGCAACATTTCCAATCACTAAAATCAGACCGTAGATGAACAGTCCTTTTCTACCAACTTGGTGAATTTGTTGATTATAGAAGGAAGTCGAAAGGATGCCTCCGTAGAAAAGTAAGTTTCCTACAACCAGCATTGGCAAGGCCAGTTCATTGTGGTGGCTAGGGAACAGCTCCATTGCCACTGTGAAGAAATTTAAACCAAGGACAATCACCAAGTGGGCATAGAGCAAAACGGTCACATCTGCCTTACGGTGATGATCAATGGATAGATAGGTTTGGGAAATATAGAAGATGAAGAGGGCGCCATCGCAATGAAGAGAAGGATTCCTTCCAAGGGAAGTTCTAAAAGTGGATAATTTTTGATAATGGCAATGACTGTTTCACCGAAGGTGATAATGGTAATCAGCTGACAGCGTTCCACCATGTGTGGAAAGTTGATGGGGTCATGACTTATTCTCTTTTGAAAGAAAAAGGAAATCAAGAAGGGAGTGATATAGACAATCAACATTCGCTCATCGTTGGTCCAGAGCTTGAAAACGACCAAGAAGGTTGCACCGGCAAAGGTCGCAATGTATGTCGCCAACATCTGCAAGGTTGCCTTGATGTCCTGATTGAAACCGATCCGTCTTCCTCTCAGATAGTATTGTAGGAAGATTAGGACATAGGACAGTGTCAAGAAGGCGTTAAAGGGAAGAGCTGTTTTTTCAAAATCATTGCTGAAGTTGAGGGACATATTTCCAATCAGGTACATGGATGGAATAATCGTAAAAATATCTAGAAAGTCTCGTTCGCCATATTTATTTAGATAAATGGTTTCATTGATCCACAAGGCCATGATAATCAAATTAGCAGTGATAAAGGTCACAATTTCCTTGAAGCCGATATGCTCTCCATGTAACAAGCCCGTCAGTGAAGAAGTAGCAAGGACAAAGACCAAATCATAAAACAATTCATAGTTGGATACACGTTTTGCCTTAATGTCAGACATGTTAATCTCCTCTTTCTGAAAATCTGAAATATTATACCACAGAAATTGTGAGGGAGCAAACCAGTTATTTTTGGAACTGATGTTCTGAAAATCGTGGAAAATATCTGTGTTCATTTTTCAATTCTTCATTCTTTAGTGGATAACAACTCACGCCAAACGCATGAAGAAAATTTTGTTTTCGGAAAACGTACTTTCATATTTTATACAGTTTTTTAGCAAAAATTTATGCTATAATTAGTCTGAATTTGAGGAATTATTCATGACTAAATGTAAAAACTATGGAAATAAATTGGAAAAATGCATGTGACAAGAAAATGGTTACATGCATTTTCTTCATGCGTACGACGTGGATAACAACTTTTTTATAATGGTAAAGATTATCGTTTTATGGTATACTATCTAAGTCGCAATCACTAAACAGCGCAGGTTGGGAGGTGAAAACTTTATGCTACAATACTTTACCGAATTTGTTTTGTTACCGTTGCTAGTCAGCGTAGTTGCAGAACTTATTACGGAGTGGCTAATCCGTAAGTGGCAAAACAAAAGCGACAGTTAACTTAGCCTGCGTGCCTTGAGCAAGCACAAAAAAACACCCATGGCGGCAACCATGGGTGTTTTACTTTATGCTTAACTTTACCGAACTTTTAAGCACAATGATTATAACATATGTGTCTTTAGTTTTCAAGTGTCCAGTCCAAGTCAGGGCCGACTGGGACAATACCTGTTGGGTTGATGGTCTTATGGCTACCGTAGTAGTGCTGCTTGATATGGTCGAAGTCAACTGTTTCCGCAATACCAGCATGATTGTAAAGTCGCTTGGTGTAATGCCACAGATTTGGATAGTCAACCAAGGCCTTGATATTGCATTTGAAATGTCCAAAGTAAACTGGATCGAATCGCACCAAAGTGGTGAAGAGGCGGATATCTGCTTCTGTCAACTGATTGCCCACCAGATAGTCCTTGTCAGCCAAATGTTCTTCTAATTTATCCAAGGCAGCAAAAAGGTTCTTGACTTCTTTCTCATAAACTTTCTGGTTGGTTGAAAAACCTGCCTTGTAGACACCGTTGTTGATATTTGGATAAACAAAGTCATTCATAGCATCAATCTCAGCTTGTAGGTGTTCTGGATAGTAGTCATCGTAGTTGCCTGTAATGTCATTGAAGGCACTATTAAACATGCGCATGATTTCAGCAGATTCATTGCTGACGATGGTATTTGTTTCCTTATCCCAAAGGACAGGAACGGTCACACAGCCAGTGTAATTTGGGTCTGCTTTCAAGTATACCTGATAGAGATAGTCGCTGTTAAAGAGCGGATCCTTGATCACACCAGGACCGTCTGCGAAGGTCCAACCATTTTCCAACATGAGCGGATGGACGATTGACAGGGAAATGTGGTCTTCTAGACCCTTCAATTTTCGCATGATTAAGGTTCGACTAGCCCAAGGACAGGCCAAAGAAATGTAGAGATGGTAACGTCCTGATTCAGCCTTAAAACCACCCTCACCTGTCGGTCCTGCTTGTCCATCGGGTGTAATCCAGTTGCGAAATTGCGTGACAGTACGGACAAACTTGCCGCCTGTTGACTTGGTGTCATACCATTGATCCACCCATTTGCCATCTTGTAAAAGTCCCATAACGTTCTCCTTTATTATTTCAAGTAGGAAATTCAAGCAAATCTAGATTTCCTGTGCAAAAGATATATCACTAATTAGTATTGTAATCATTTCTCAAACAAAGTCAAGTCACATGTTTTTATGCTAGAATAGAGATATGAGATTGGACAAATGTTTAGAGAAAGCCAAGGTTGGCTCGCGTAAGCAAGTTAAAAAACTTTTCAAAGCCCAGCAAATCAAGATTGACGGACAAGTAGCCCAAAGTCTCGGTCAGATTGTGGACCCAGAATTACAAGTGATACAGGTAGCAGGGCGAAAAATCGAGCTAACAGGCTCAGTCTACTTTTTACTCAACAAACCTGCTGGTGTGGTTTCTGCTGTGACGGATAAGGAGCATCAGACAGTCATCGACTTGATCGCACCGCCTGACAAAAAAGAAGGTCTTTACCCCGTCGGTCGCTTGGACAGGGACACTGAAGGCCTGGTTCTTATCACCAACAACGGTCCACTTGGTTACCGAATGCTTCATCCCAGTCACCATGTGGACAAGGTTTACTATGTGGAGGTCAACGGCCCCTTGGGTCCGGATGCTCCGACATTCTTTGCCTCAGGCGTTACCTTTTTGGACGGCACTCGTTGCCAGCCCGCAGATTTGACTGTCTTGGAGGCTTCTTTAGACCATAGCAGAGCGACCATCAAGCTGGCAGAAGGCAAGTTTCATCAGGTCAAAAAGATGTTTTTAGCCTATGGTGCCAAGGTCACTTATCTCAAGCGAATTTCCTTTGGAGGTTTTGAACTGGGGGATTTGGAACGAGGTGCATACAGACAACTCACTCCAAATGAATTGGAACATTTATTCACTTATTTTGACTAGAGGAGGATATATAATGAGCATTTATGAAATTATAGTACAAAAACAAGATGGCACAGACCAGTCCATGGCTGATTATAAAGGACAGGTGCTTTTGATTGTCAATACGGCACCAGGTTGTGGGTTGGCACCTCAATACAAGGAACTACAGGGGGAGTGGGAAAGAACTCGACTAAGTCAAAAAGAGTTCGTCTTCCCACCCCCGCACAGTTGATTAGGTTAGATTTGGAGTGTAAAACACGAACAAATCTACCAATCAACCACTGCGCTGAGATGTTGACACGAACACTGAGAAGTGGGCCAGGGCTTTTTGCCCAGCCTCATCGAGACAAAGGTTTTGTCGTGCTAGATTTTCCTTGCAATCAATTTTTAAATCAGGCTCCCGGTTCTGCTGAAGAAATCAATCAGACCTGTAGTTTGACTTATGGAACAACCTTTCCTCGCTTTGCAAAAATTGAAGTGAACGGTGTAGGAGCTAGTCCGCTATATCGCTATCTTAAGAAAGAAAAATCGACCTTATTAGGAGGTCGAATCGAGTGGAATTTTACCAAGTTTTTGGTGGATAGACAAGGGCGTGTGGTCAAACGCTATTTACCAACGACTAGTCCATTAAAACTTAAAGAGGATATTGAACTTTACCTAGAAAAATAACAAGAAGGCTGGAGTCATCTAGCCTTCTTGTTTTAGTAACCACAGAAAATAGGGAGCGCCGATAAGGGAGACGATGATGCCGGTTGGGATGCCTGTTCCGACAAGTAGTACTCGTCCTATGGTATCCGCTAGAAGTAGAATGAAGCTTCCTATTATCATAGTCGCTGGAATGATGACACGATGGTCATTTCCTAACCATTTGCGCACAATGTGACCAGCAATGAGACCAACGAAGGTGATATTACCAACTAAAATGACACTAAGAGAGGCTAGGGCGGTAGCCAATACCAAGGTAATCCGCCTTTCACGCTGTAAGTGGAGTCCCAAAGCCATGGCTGTCTGGTCGTTTAGATTCATAATATTGAGTGAGCGACTTCGACTAAACGTTGCCAGCCATATCAAGAGAAGAAGAGGAGTATAGATTGCGATAGTTTTCCAATCTCCACCATTTACTCGACCACTGAGCCACTGGACAATGTATTCCATCTTAAAGTCATCTAATTGGCTGATGATGCTAACCATGATACCAGATAACATGCTCGAAATTCCAACTCCCGTGATAATTAAGCGTGCAGGATGGATGCCGTACAGCTTCTTACGTGCAATCCAGTAAACTAGAAAAATGGTTAATCCACCGCCCATCATAGCAAATAGAGGCATGAGACTCAATAAGACAGGGCTGATTTTTGAAGAGAGACCGACAAATAGTGCCACAACAAGACCAGCTCCTGCGTTGATTCCTAAAATTCCAGAATCTGCCAGAGGATTGCGGGTCAAAGTTTGTAGCAACAAACCAGCCAAAGCCAGAGAAGCCCCTCCGATAATGGAGGCGATTATTCTAGGTAAGCGAATTCGCCCAATGATCAGTAGAGTCGATGAACTGGCACGACCACTCATGATGTCAATGAGATCCGAAAAGGATGAATGGCTATAGCCGATAGATAAGGAAAGTAGGAAAATGACAAATAAAAGGATTAGTAGGAATGTGAATATTTTTAGAGAGTTGTGATGTCTTATCAAAAGTGTTTCTCCTTTCTAATCAACCATAGGAAGCAAGGGAGACCAATGATACTGATGACTGCGCTAATGGGAGTTTCAACAGGTGGATTGATAGAACGGCAAACCAAATCTACCCAGATGAGGAAACTAGCCCCTGCAAAGGCAGTTAATGGCAAGAGTAGCTTATAATTTTTCCCTGTAAACATGCGGATAAAGTGAGGAATAATGAGCCCGACAAAAGAAAGTGAGCCCACAAGAGCTACCGCAGAAGCTGAGAGTAGAAGGACAATTCCCAACAAGATCAAGGTCATCAGTAAGGTTCGTTGCCCTAGATTTTTAGCAACAGTTTCGTTGAAACTCAGGATGGTCAGTTGATGTGAAAAGAGTTGAGCAAGGATGAGGCCAATGATGATAAGAGGAGCGATGATGGCCAGCATCTTCCAGTTTACCTGTACCAATCCCCCTGCTTGCCAGCCAATCACTGCAGTTGATAAATCAAAGTAGATAGTAATAGCCTGACCAATAGCAGAAAATAGACTTGCTACCATGGCGCCAGATAAAATTAAACGTAGTTGATTGTAGCCTTTTTGCACCTGATAAGCTAGACCAAAGACTAGACCGGCTGCCAGACAGGAGCCCAGTAAACATATTAATAAAATTTGACTGTAGTGCAAACCGCCGAATAGAGCATAGGCAACAATGAGAGCAAGTCCTGCTCCAGCATTGATTCCTAATAAGCCAGGATCGGCAATCGGATTGCGTGTAATTCCTTGCATCATTGCCCCAGCTTGGGCCATGGCAGCTCCCACCAAGATGGCGGCTACCATTCTAGGCAAGCGCAAATCGATGATAACATCCTGAGCGGAAGAATCTGTCAGTGGATGCTTTAGGGTTTCTATCAGTTGTTGGTGGCTATAAGAAATAGCTCCAAAGCGTAAACTAAGATAACCTCCAGCTATGAAAGAAAGACAGATGATGAAAAAAACAAGCCAAATATTCTTTGGCTTTGTTTTGGGATAATGAGAACTCGCTAGTTTGTTCATATATCCAGTCCTTTTACTGAAGTTTTTGAATTGCTGAGACAAAGGCGTCAATTTGTAAATCTAAAGACATCGGGTCGGAGAAGTAGAAGAGGTTGTAGTCTACCTCGATGACGTGACCATTCTTTACAGCAGGTAGATTTTTCCAAATATCACTTTCTTTGAGAGATGCAGCTGCTTCTTTTGTTTTATCATTGACGTTAACAAGCACATAGTCGCCAACGTATTCTGGAAGAGCTTCCTGAGATACCCCAAACCAGCCTTCTTTACTGATAATGTCTTCTTGAACCTTTGCAGGAGCAGCAAAACCGAGAGCGCGATAGACTAATTCTCCGCCACGACCAAAGTTGTTACCGTAAAGGAAGATGTTTTTATCGAAGAAGTCCATGACAGTAAATGTTGAACTTGTATCAATCAATCCTTTCAATTCCTCTTTCGCAGTTGCAACTTTCTTATCCCATTGATCTAACCAAGCTTGTGCTTCCTTTTCTTTTCCAAAAATCTGACCAACATCTGTCAGCATTTTCAGGTAGTCACTCTTTCCATAAGTGATTTCAATAACTGGAGCAATTTCTTTCAGTGTTTCTAAGTTATCATCACCAGCAAATACTAGAATGACATCTGGTTTTTGTGCGGCAATTGCTTCTGTATCTGCCGTTGTCAATTGTGGAACATCCTTTAGTTTGTCTCCAAATGCCGGACTATTTTTTTCTAAATCTAGACTATAGCTAGATACATCAATTCCTAATTGTAAGAGATAGCCTGTGTAAGAGTAAGCAAAGTTGACAACTTTTTTAGGATTTTTTGGAATGTCACCGTGGTAAGTAATTCCTTCAATCTTTGGCATGCTAGACAATTCTACATCTGTTGAAGAGGAAGAGGTAGAACAAGCTGTTAAGAAAACCAGCCCAACAAATAAACTAAAAATAGCTAAAAACTTTTTCATTTTTTCTCCTTATTATTTTTTTAAATCGTAAGTTAGCAAAATAGGGTAATCTTGACCAGCAACCTGCATCAATTGAGGTTCAATGCTAAAAATGTCCCTCAGTATCTTAGTTGTCATCATATTGGACACAGACCCATGGTAGCGAATATCTCCCTCTTTCATGGCAATCATATAATCTGAAAATCGAGCTGATAAATTGACATCGTGAAGGACCATCACAATAGTTTTCTGTCGGCTTTGATTCAGTTCTTTTAAAAGTTCTAAGACTTCCAATTGATGATTGAGATCAAGATAGGTTGTTGGTTCATCTAAGAAAATGGTATCCGTATCTTGAGCAAGTGCCATCGCAATCCACACACGTTGCCTCTGACCACCTGATAAATCATCAACTGGTAACCTAGCGTAGGGAGCGGTCTGAGTGACCTCCAAGGCCCAGTTGATTTTCTCTCTATCCTGATCAGTGAGATGCCCCAGTCCATTTTGATGCGGAAAGCGACCATAGGAGACCAGTTCATAAACGGAAATCCCTTCTGTCGCTTCTAAGACCTGAGGGAGCAGGGCTAATTTTTTTGCGACTTCTTTGGTTGGTAGTTGTGAAATGGCTTGTCCATCTAAATAGATAGCCCCTTCTTGAACAGGGATAATCCTTGTCAACGCTTTAAGCAAGGTCGATTTTCCACAGCCATTGGCACCAATGATTGTCGTTATACTTCCTTTTGGAATACTTGTTGATAATTCATCAATAATAATCCGATTGTCGTAAGAGACTTGGATATTTTCCGCTTGAATTGAAGACACAAACTCCTCCTTACCAGAATATGATTCATTAATAATTTGTTCCGACCAGTATTATATCAAAAAAATTTATCAAAACAAAGAGTTTTCTGAAAATTTTAATTTAATGAGAATCGTTATAAAAAAGTCCTTGTCTGTGAACAAGGACCCTATGTTACAAATATTGTTTTGCTACTTCGATGTCACCGTCATAGGCGGCTTTTTCGCCATTGACAATCTGGTAGGCGTCAGCCCCCTTGCCTGCGATGATGACGGCATCTTTCGGAGAGCTTGTCTGACTCATGGCTGTGCGAATGGCTTCTTCCCGGTCCAAGATGAAGTTGCTTGGACGGGTCATGTGGGCACGGATTTGTTCAGCGATAGCAGCGGGATCTTCACGGTTGGGATCATCAGCTGTCAGAATGACCTCAATCTGCGGATAGTCATTGAGCAGGAGTCCGAAGTCCTTGCGGCGACTTTCTCCCTTGTTGCCAGGAGCGCCTAAAATCAAGATGACCTTACCTGTCTGGTGTTCCAAGACGACATCGATTAACTTTTTCACACTGTCGCCGTTGTGGGCGTAATCGACAAAAACCTTGGCTCCGTTTTGCTGGGTCAGAACTTCCATACGACCAGGGACATTGGTTTGGGCAATCCCTGTGTGAATATCTTCCAGACTTGCTCCCAAGCGGAGACAGGCCAGTCCTGCTGCGATAGCATTTTCTTGGTTGAAGCCACCGATCAGCTGGATGTCGTAGTGGCCAGCTAATTTTCCAGTCGCTATGAAATCAAAACCTGCTGACTGACGAATCTGGTTTTCAGAAGTCGGCCCATAAAAGTCATGGTCTTTGGAGCTAACTTGGTCTTTCACCACCTCAAAATGGTCCATTCCAGCATTGACAATAACCGCTCTGCTATTGTCCATCAAAAGCCGCTTGTGGTAGAAATAGTCCTCAAAAGTCGGGTGCTCAATGGGTCCGATGTGGTCGGGGCTGATGTTGAGGAAGACGCCGACGTCAAAGGTCAGCCCGTAAACCCGCTTTACCAAGTAAGCCTGGCTGGACACCTCCATAATCAAGTGGGTCATGCCGTTCTTGACCGCCTCCGCCATCATGGCAAAGAGATCCAGACTTTCAGGCGTGGTCAAGGTGGACTTGAAGAAGGTTTTGCCGTCCAGCGTGGTGTTCATGGTCGAAAGCATGGCAGGTTTCTTGCTCTGTTTAAGGATGTTAAAAGCAAAATAAGCCGCCGTTGTCTTACCCTTGGTGCCGGTGAAAGCCAGGAGTTTGAGCTGTTTCTGGGGATGACCATGAAATTCCATGGCAATCAGGCACATGGCCTGCTTGATGTCATGGACGATGATAGCAGGAATGCTGACCTCATAGTCGATTTCAGACACGTAAAAGGCCAGCCCAGCCTCGATAGCCTTTTCCAGAAATTCCTTCTTAAAGGCCAAACCCTTGGCAAAAAAGAGAGTCGTTGGGCTAACAGTTCGGCTGTCATAGCTGAGGGCATCAAACTGGACATCCGTCCAAGTGCTGTCAGTCTGGTTATTCTGTTTGATATGGCGGAAGTTGTCATCCGCTTTTAAGATGTCTACTACACGTTCAATTTTAATCATGCTTCTATTGTAAACCTATCTAGTGGTTTTTACAAGTCGGGATAAGAAAACCCTCTCGGAAAATCAGGAGAGAGCAAAACTTTATGCAAAAATTCTAACCAATATTCAATCAAGATACGCCTGAACATAGATTTAATTCCAATAGAATATAATGAGTAAGACTACAAAAAATAGGACAGACAAGACCAAGGAAAGTAATGTCTGCTTTTGTCCAATCTTGGTGAAGAAGCCAAGATAGAGTGAAATTAGTAAGAGTATGACCAAAAGGCTTCGTATCCATGTTTCTGGATAGAAAGCCCAAATTCCTTGAGGACGGAATAAAAAGAAGGTAAAAATAAAAGTAGTATATGTGTTTTCGTTTTTGTACCATTCACGATTGAAACGGGGACGTAAGTTCGTTAATAGAGTTTTCATTTTTGTAACCTCCTCCTATTTATCAATAGTATAGCATATCTAGCTAAGATTATCTCCATAAAATAAAGAGAGCAAAAATAAACGTGATGGCGATTACCAAAGCCAGCTTCCAGTTTTCCTCAAGATTATACTTAGGTCGAAAGAAAGTGACATTTCTTCCTGAAGCAATTTTGTGCTATAATAGGAGGGATTGAAAAAGGAGAAGTTTATGTTTTATTCTTATCTACGAACACTATTAACATTCCTATTGTGGGCCATCAATGGCAATATTCACTATCATGATAGAGAGAAGATTTTGCCACAGGAGGAAAATTATATTCTTATCGCTCCGCACAAAACCTTCTGGGATCCAGTCTTTCTTGGCTACGCAGCTGCTCCTAAGCAGTTCATCTTTATGGCTAAAAAAGAACTCTTCAAGGACCGTGGTTTTGGCTGGTGGATTTCAAAATGTGGAGCCTTTCCGATTGACCGTGAAAATCCTGGTATGGCAGCCATCAAGTATCCAGTTAACATGTTGAAAAAAAGCGACCGTTCGCTGGTCATGTTTCCTTCAGGAAGTCGTCATTCATCTGAGCTCAAAGGTGGTGTGGCGGTCATTGCCAAGTCAGCCAAGGTCAAACTCATGCCAGCTACCTATGTGGGTCCCATGACCATCAAGGGGCTCTTAGCTGGTGAGCGAATCGATGTGGCTTTTGGAAATCCTATCGATGTTTCAGATATCAAGCGTATGGACGATGCAGGTACAGCAGAAGTGACTAGTCGCATCGAAGCAGAATTCAAGCGATTAGATGACCATGCTGCCTCCTTCCAAACCAAGAAAAAGCCAAATATCTTGACTTATATCTATCGTATCCCAGTTCTTTTGCTGGTTGCCCTTATCTTAGGTCTGACCTATGTCTTTAGCTATATTGCTAGCTTCTTCTGGCAACCAAGCACTCAGTTGGCTAAAAAATAGGATTAAACTCGCAGCTTGCGGGTTTTTTGTATTTTTTACGAACTATATAGGTGGAGGTAATTTATGGATACAATCAAAACTTATATAGAAATGCTTAAAGAATACAAGTGGCAGATTGCTCTGCCAGCAGCTGCAGGTTTGTTTCTGACGACATTCTTAATTTTCAGCCAACCAGCTAAGTCTGACCAGACAGGACTGACAGACTTTTCACAGCTAGAGCAAACTTCTAGCAGCTCTGAGTTGGTCGAGGAAACCAGTACAGAAGCAAGCAAAGAGATGATCCAGCTGGTCGTTGATGTCAAAGGAGCGGTAGAAAAGCCGGGGCTTTATACTTTAGAAGAGGGTAGCAGGGTCAATGATGCGGTGGAGGCAGCTGGCGGCTTGACTAGTCAGGCAGACCCCAAGTCTATCAATCTAGCTCAGAAGCTCAGCGACGAGGCGGTGGTCTATGTGGCTAGTAAGGACGAAAACATCTCGGTGGTGGCCAGCACGACTACCAGCTCTGCTATGTCCCAAGAAGAAAAAAACACCAGTCAGATCAATTTGAATACGGCGACCGAGGCGGACCTGCAGACCATTTCGGGCATCGGTGCCAAGCGGGCGGCGGACATTATCGCCTATCGTGAGGCTAACGGCGGCTTCAAGTCGGTGGACGACCTCAACAATGTTTCGGGCATCGGCGACAAGACCATGGAAAGCATCCGACCTTATGTCACGGTTGAGTAAGCTTCCCTGCCAGCCCATCCACCTGGCAGTTTTGGCGGTGGCGGTCTACTTTTCAGTCCATTCGTTTTCTCTTTTGACAATGGGCCTGCTCAGTCTGTTGCTAGCTGTCTTTTGGTCTCGGCAAGGTAAGGCAGTTTTCCTCAGAACGCTGCCGCTTCTAGCCCTGTGCGGTCTGTTTTTCGGCTGTCAGAAGGTCCAATGGGAGCGGGTAGCCCAGTCAGCCCCGGAGCAAGTGACAACTGTGCAGGTCATTCCCGATACCATTGACATTAACGGCGACAGCCTGTCTTTTCGTGGTCGGGCTGACGGACAAACCTATCAGGTTTTCTACAAATTAGCCAGTCAGGAGGAGCAGGTCTATTTTCAAAAGTTGACAGGCCTGGTCCAGCTAGAAGTGGAAGCAGAGGTCAGCCTGCCAGCTGGTCAGCGGAATTTCAATGGCTTTGACTATCAGGATTACCTGAAAACACAGGGCATTTATCGGACAGTCAAGTTAACGGCGATTAAGAAGATTGTCCCTGTCCAGTCTTGGAATGTTTTTGACTGGCTGTCAAGCTGGCGGAGGCAGGCCTTGGTCTATATCAAAACCAATTTTCCAGCACCCATGAGCCACTACATGACAGGACTCTTGTTTGGGGAGCTGGATAGCGAGTTTGACCAGATGAGCGACCTTTATTCCAGTCTGGGTATCATTCATCTTTTTGCCCTGTCTGGTATGCAGGTGGGCTTTTTCATCGACAAGTTTCGTTGGATTTTGTTGCGTTTGGGCTTGACCAAGGAAACGGTAGATAAGTTGCAGATTCCCTTTTCTCTTGTCTATGCTGGTTTGACAGGCTTTTCGGTGTCAGTAGTGCGGTCCTTGGTCCAAAAAATTCTGGGCAATATGGGCTTGCGGAAGCTGGATAATGTTGCGGTGACGGTCTTTGTCTGCCTGCTGGTGCTGCCCCGATTTCCACTGACGGCAGGAGGAGTGCTGACCTTTACCTATGCATTCTTGCTGACGGTCTTTGATTTTGAGGACTTGGGGCAGGTCAAAAAGGCTGCGGTGGAGAGTTTCAGTATTTCGCTGGGGATACTACCTGTGCTTATGACTTATTTTTATGCCTTTCAACCCTTGTCTATTCTCCTGACATTTGCCTTTTCCTTTA
The DNA here is from genome assembly GCF_044427225.1 of Streptococcus sp. 2022WUSS037. NCBI lineage: Bacteria > Bacillati > Bacillota > Bacilli > Lactobacillales > Streptococcaceae > Streptococcus > Streptococcus sp. 2022WUSS037. Next base: position 42,628 of record NZ_JAOTGJ010000005.1, read on the forward strand.
TCTTTGATGTCCTGCTTTTGCCAGGTTTATCAGTTATTTTTCTCCTGTCACCTCTGGTCAAGATAACTTGGGTCAACGGATTTTTTGTCTTTATGGAAAACATCATTGTCTGGGTGGCAGATTTGGGATTTCGGCCTTGGATACTGGGTCAGCCGTCTGGGGTGGTCCTTTTGCTTTTGCTGGTCAGCCTTTTCTTGCTCTACGATTTCCACAGGAAGAAAAAATGGCTTCTAGGACTGGGCCTGGTCCTCGCTCTGCTATTTTTCATGACCAAACACCCGCTGGAAAATGAGGTGACGGTGGTGGACATCGGGCAGGGGGACAGCATCTTTTTGCGGGATATGAGAGGGCGGACGGTCCTGATTGATGTGGGCGGTCGGGTAGATTTTGCGGCCAAGGAAGAGTGGCAGGAGCGGTCTTCGCAGGCAAATGCAGAGCGTACCTTGATTCCTTATCTGCATAGTCGGGGCGTGGACAGGATTGATAGTTTGGTCCTGACCCATACCGACGCTGACCATGTGGGCGATGTACTGGAAGTGGCGAAGCAGGTCCAGATTGGACGGATTTACGTGTCGCCTGGAAGCCTGACGGTGCCTGACTTTGTAGCAACTCTGAAAAAAATCAATGTTCCTGTCTATGTGGTGAAAGTGGGCGACCGATTGCCGATTTTTGACGCCTATCTGGAAGTCCTCTATCCAGATGGGACAGGAGACGGTGGCAATAATGACTCTATTGTCCTTTACGGTCGCTTGTTGGAAACTAATTTTCTTTTTACTGGGGACTTGGAGCAAGGGGAGTTAGACTTGATAGAAACCTATCCCAACCTGCCTGTCGATGTCCTCAAAGCTGGTCACCACGGCTCCAAAGGTTCTTCCTATCCTGAATTTCTAGACCATATCGGAGCCAAGATTGCTCTGGTATCAGCAGGAGAAAATAACCGCTACAAGCACCCTCACCAAGAAACCTTGGAACGATTTGACAATCGGAATATCCAAGTCTATCGCACAGACCAGCAAGGAGCCATTCGCTTTCGAGGTTGGAGGGAGTGGCAAATTGAGACGGTGAGGGAATGATGATATGAAAAAAAGGATCTATAATTTCTACAGTGGATTTGCTCACTATAGAAATTATAGAGTCCTTTAAGGGAGTTGGGTGGCATAGGCCTATTAGTAAGTTTATGCTATTCTATTCAATACTGTTTTCTTATTTCCAAAGAGTTTTTTTATCTCTTGGGAGAGGAGGTAGACGATTAGTATAGATCTGGTCGACTTTCAAAAGTTCCCATCAGAAGGAGGGAGTCGTCAATGTCATAAGAATTAGAAGTAACCCTATGTTGAACTGTCTCAAAAAGTTAGACGGAAAAGTCTAACTTTTTTTGGGATGGAAATACATATTATTTACTCTTCCTTTTATTTTTGAGAAGAGTTGAGATAGCCCAACCAAGTCCTAAAGATACTAGGAAAATGTATCCCAATCTAGATAGGAAGTTTTCTTTTTGCTCACCAGTTTTTGGTAATAGTGCGCCATTGGTTTGTTGAAGCTGGCTCGGAGAAACGATAGCATCATGTTGTCTATTCGACAGATATTCTATCGATTTTGGTGTCTCTGCGAGCTTCATTGGAGTAGGGATTGCTTCATTAGTTGGCAATGTTGGTGGCAAAATCGGTACAAGATTTGGAGTATCTGGTTTTTCTTCCTTGTTTGGGAGGTTATCGGTACTGCGACTTCCGATTTTGATAACTTGTTCAATCGGCTCAAGGAGGATGGTATCAGAAATAATTTCTTCATTGTTTCTTCCAACGACCGCTCCATTTATGAGAGCAATAATTTGTCGTTGACCGTCTTTTCCTTGTACAAGGATAATTTCTTCTCCCTGTTTCAACTGATTATCCACGATGTATTTCGTTTGGAAAGGAATTGGTATGATTGTTGTACTCCATTTGAGTTCAGGTTTTATGTGTTGTTCAGGAGCAGTTTCGGGAACTTTTATTTCTAAAGTTCCGATTTTCACGACATGCTCAACTGGTTCGATTGTTTCCGTTACGGTGTTCGCAGTAATGTTTCCAGTTTTGGTATCCAGTGTGTAGGTCGTAGTGATGGTTTCCTTGCCTTCTTTCCCTTGAGTGACGGTCTCTATGTGTCCTTTTGGCAATTCAGGGTCTTCTACGGTAGTTGTCTTGTATTTCAAGACGTTGGTTACAACAACTGGTTTTGTACCGACAACGACAATTTCGTTTTGCGGTTTTTCGATACTTTCTCTTACCGGCTCAGAACCTTCTGTTTCAGTAATTTTATCTTTTCCAAGTTTTCCGCTAGAGATGGTTTCTTTTTCCCCAGCCGTTCTGTTTTCATCGGCTTGATAGATAGTTGTAAATGGAACATCTTCAAAACGAACGGTTGTTTGAGGGGAAGATTTGGTTCCGATTTTCACAACTTTTTCGACTGGTTCGATTGTTTCCGTTACGGTGTTCGCAGTAATGTTTCCAGTTTTGGTATCCAGTGTGTAGGTCGTAGTGATGATTTCCTTGCCTTCTTTCCCTTGAGTGACGGTTTCTGTGTGTCCTTTTGGCAATTTAGGGTCTTCTACGGTAGTTGTCTTGTATTTCAAGACGTTTGTTACAACAACTTGTTTTGTACCGACAGCGATAATTTCGTTTTGCGGTTTTTCGATGCTTTCTCTTACCGGCTCAGAACCTTCTGTTTCAGTAATTTTATCTTTTCCAAGTTTTCCGCTAGAGATGGTTTCTTTTTCCCCGGCTGTTCTGTTTTCATCGGCTTGATAGATAGTTGTAAATGGAACATCTTCAAAACGAACGGTTGTTTGAGGGGAAGTCGTATAGCGCCAGTAACCTGTATAGAAATGCTGTTTAGCAGTACTTTCAGAATCAAGTTCCCATCTGTCAAAGACCCATCTTCCATCCCCCTCTACAACTATTTCAGTAATCGCTTCTGGCTGTGGAATCACTTGATTAGGACTTTCCTTATCTTCTGGCAATAAATCTTCGACTTCACTTGGCAACATCTTATCAAGTTCTACGGACTCAAAATAATATCTTGCTGAGTAAGGCTGATGATAGATATAATTTCCGTCCTTGTCCATTTCAAGTATTTCATCCAGCGGTATTAGCTTGACGGAAAGCCCACTTTGTTTAGAAGCAACAGTGACGAATGTTTTACCGTCTGATTCAGAGAAATTCATATCTTTGCGTTTAAACAGGATAGTCGCTTGTCCGTCTAAATCTTGTAAGGCTAATTGTCCCTTATCTGTGAATTCTAATATTCCATCTCCTTTAAGTGATTGGAAATGCACAGCTAAATTACCCAAGTTAAGTCGGCTACCATTTTCGATAGTTAAGGTTTGTTGGATTGGTGTGATTGATTGACTGCTTAGCGAGATAGAGGAAGCATGTTTTAAAATAAGATTTGAGATATGGTTTAATTCTACATTACTTGCCTTGCTATTATTGAAAATAAGGGTTACTTGATTGGTTTCAGGTGCTTGGAATTTATTGACCTGATTGCTTTCAGAAGTGATTACAACAGGAGAAGGTGTAGTCACTTCGACACCGTTTTTAATTTGTGTACCATTTGCAATCGCAATATCTGCGGCATTTTGGACGGTCATCTTATCGAAGACAGTTTCATTTGTATTTAAAATCTTCAAACTGGATTCCCGCTTATCAGTTGCATCTGCTGATGAACCTACAATTAGACTAGGGCGTTTATCAGTTTGACGATTGGATATAAGAGTGGATACATGATCCATTGTCACCTGACCATTGATGTAGATATTTCCTGGGACATTACTTTCTGTTAAAGCATGAATGCTTAAATTTCGAAGGGTGACGTTATTCGAGATTTTAATACTCTCATTAAAAATAATTGCATTTTCACTGCTATCACTCTCAATGGTAACTGCTTTATTGATGACGAGTGGAGTTCGCTCGGTGGCATTGCCGACCAGTTTGATGATAGTACCATCTGTAGCTTTCTGCAAGGCTTCAGCCAAACTTCCCATAGGGGTATCTTCTGTCAGTCCTTGTCCGTTTCCGCCATTTTTGACATAGATAATGTCAGATTGTTTTGGTGCTTCAAAGATACTAGTTTCTAGATTGTTAAACTGTAGAGCTTTGTTTAGAATATCTAATTTAACTTTACGGACATTAGTTGCTAACCGAGCAACTGAAGCTTTTTGAGCTGCTTGGTCTAACTGCGTTTGAGTAACAGTGGAACGACTGTTAAGTAGACTGTTAATTGAATTTCGATAGGTGGTTAATACTGCTAAATCAGCTTTTATAGCTGTTTCTAACTCTTTCTCCAATTGGCTAGTTTGCCACAATTGATTAACCGGTTCCTTATCTTCTAACCGTTTGTATTGTGCTTTTTTGAAACTAGCCCAATCTGAATATTCGTTTCCTAAGATTGCTTTAAAAGCTTCTGAGTCGCTATTGTATCTGTTACTAATGTAACTTATAAAGGCATCCCAGCCTTTCCATGCCAATATTTCATATGCATGTCGCTTGAAAGAGATATCTCCAACGGTATTATTTCCACTTGGAGCTTCTGAAGCACCGTAGAAGCTTTCTAGAAGTGGGACATGATCATATTGGTTATGACTTAATTCCGTTAGGATAGGGGAAATTCCACGAGGGATAAACTGACCACTGACTGCATCTTGGTCAACCAAATCATTGATGCTAGTTGGTTTAGTAAGTGAAGCAGCCGTCAACTGCCCATAGGGGAGAAATGCATCGTTGGTAGAAGGGAGACTGGTGGTTGTCGTGCTAGTGTTAGAAGTGGTATTGCGAGGTACTTGGACGACCTTATTGAAATAAATAGCTAATTCATTTTCTGCTAGGGATTTTAAAGCAACCCTCGCTTCAACAGCTTCTAAATAAGCGACTAAATCAACAAGATTTTTTGTGTAATTTGCTAACTTTTCTGTAGAAGTTTGAGGTGTCAATGCTTGAGTACGATTTGGACTGTCAGCAATAGTGAGAGCGGTATTCAAATTAAAGACAGGTTTGTACTCACCAGGGATACCGTTTTGTGTGTTATCAATTACTTCAAATAAACCTCGTGCATACACTTCAGGTCCTTGACCAGCTCGTCGACCTTCTTTTCGATAAGTTCCACCGAACAACCTAGCCTCATCGTTTGTATGAGTCATTTCGTGAGTGAACAGTGCGACACCTGAAAGGTTGCTGTGCATAAAGCGTGTCTCGTAGGCTTTAATCATATTTTCACCGTTTGCAACACCTCCTAGTCCAACTCCTGAACGAACATAATTTTCCCAAAGATTCATTGGAGAGAAGAAATTGAGTACCGCAGAATGTGCAGAAGCACCTTCGTTAGGTGACCAAGTGTGTGCTTTGGTGGTCTCGTTATAGACATTCATCGTATCTACTGCTAGTGTAAACGGAATAGTTGTACTATCTTTTTTAGCAGAGTTAAGGAAAGTCAACCAATTTTCTTGGTAGGTAAGGATTGTATCAAAGAAAGTAGATGTAGGTTGCTGTTTCCCACGTTCTTTAGTAAAGTTTTTCAACTCAGGGTACAGGTCTGTATACGAATCTAAAAGCCCAAGAGTCAAACTGTTGCTAGTACCCGCAACGTAAATTCCTTTTCCTTGTGAGAGGATAGGGAGAATGTAATCTGGCTTATTTGTTTTTAATAATTCAAAGATGGAGAGGTTCGGGCTAGTTCCAATCAGTGCCTGAGATTGTTCTGTAAAGTAGCTATTTACATCTTTTCCTTTAGATTGAGCTATTTTTTCAACTAATTCAGCAGTAGATTTGGTACCAGTGTATTGAGAAATTTGGCGTTCTTTAAACTGATTTTGATTAAGATTTAAGGCAAGTGACCGTTTATCAGTAATACGACCACCATAAGCCATCAATCGGTCATAGGCACTTGTCTGGTCAGTTTGGATATTACCGATTGTGTGGGGAGTAAAGACAAGAGTTTGTGGTAAATCTTTTTCAAAGGAGTATTGTTGCTGGAGGTATAGGACACCACGATACAGTTGACTAAGATTATTTTTTAGAGTTTCAACTGTAAGCCCTGATTTTTCCGTAAGTAGCTGACCATTGTTAAATGCAAGTAGTTGTTGGAAAGTGTTTTTCGCCTCAGGCGCAAGAGCTTCAATACTCGCATCTTCGTAGAGGTTTTTGTTTGCTTCAATCAGCGCTAATTTTGTTGCTTCAGCGGACCTTTCTTGGTCAGTCAAGTGCTTGTAATTAGGATCCGACTTTAGTTGTTTTATAAGCGGAACAAAATATTTTGTTAAATCAGAAATACTTAAACTCTCTTTAGGTTTTACAACATCTAGTAAAGCTACTTTATCAGCGCTAGTTTCAAAGTTTGTGAGAATAAGGTTGTTAAGAGTTTGTTTCTCTTCAGCGTTTAGAGATGCTATCGTTTTAGACGGAGTGATGCTTCCATTTTCAATTGCTTGGATAGCAGTATCATTTCCAGTCACAGTAGTTGTGGGGCTTGTATTTGTTGCGGCACGAAGGGCTGTTGTTCCTTCGCTTGTGTTAGGTTGCTCTGCTTTAAGACTGGCGTCGATAGTTTCTATTTTAGAGGATGATTCAGGGGAGTAAAGAGCAGTAGTTTCCGTTGGTAACTCTACTTCATTTACTGAGCTCTCTGTTGAAGATGAAGTTGTAGTGGTGTCTCCGGTATTTGCAAGGTGGTCAGTATGACTGGCGGTAGATTCGGGTACCGCTTGTTCCGGACTGGTGCTTTTTTCTGTATCAGTTTGTCCCTCAACCGTATTATCTATGGTGATTTCTTCTTGAGTAGTAGTTTCCGTATTTTGAATGCTCTTTTTATTGTTAGGTGTTTCCGTAGGTTGAGTAGGGATGTTTTCCTCTTCTCCTGTTGCGTTGCTAACAATAACTTCAACACTCTTTTCAGCGGCTGCTACAGTACTGTTTCCTTGAGTAAGAAATGCAAATCCGATACAAATGGACACAACACCGATTGATAATTTTTTTATAGAAAATCTTTGTTTCCGTTCCATATTTTCCCCTTTTCTAGTTCATGTTGTTAGCTAGAATATAACATAAATTAAGCGTTTTCGCAAACATACTGTATTTTGAACGGTTGTTGCTTACTTTAACTAACTAAGAACCTATATTATTTGTCTATACTTCTTTCTAAGGCTAGATTTTAAGCTCTTCACCATTCGTTTCTCTAAAATACAGTCAGTATTCACCAAACTACCGAAAATCATCTTTTATCTAAAAGTACTTCATTTGTGAATATTGGTTCTTTGACAGTGAAAAAATCTTAATTAGAACTATTTCATTTTTCTTTTCAAATTAAGTGAATATTTAAGTATATAACCTGTATGGAAGATGGTGAAATCGTCTCAACCTTCCCTAATGCACAGATTTACATCAATGAAATTGAGTGGAATGAGGTAAGAAATCCAAATCCTAGAACCCGAGGGACCTATCTCAAGGAGAATTGGGAAGCCATCCAATCGCAAGTAATCACTTTCGGTGAATCGATAGAAATTATTCCAGGAATTGAGATGCATCGAACCGGAGGTCATAGCAATGGCCACTGCTTGATTCTCTTAAAACAAGAACACCAAACCATCATTCATATGGCCGATACCGTTCTGACTCACGTTCACCGCAATCCACTTTGGGTGGCTGCTGTGGATGATTATCCTATGGATAGCATCGCCGCTAAGACAAGGTGGACAAAAGAAGCTTATGAAAATGGCTACATTTTCTTGTTTTACCATGATCCATTTTACTCTCTGCTCCAATTTGACCCGTCTGGTCAAGAAGTCGTAGCCTATATGGAAAGACCGCGACCTCCAATTGTTCCTTTTACGGAGAAACAAGATAGGCGACTGGTCATTCCCGCAACTGCGAAAAATTTAGCGAACTAAAATGATGAAAAGCATGAAATCAAGGTATCTCAGCAATTGATTTTGTGTTTTTTCTTTTTTGACATTTTGCCAGCCTCATCGTTTTTGTGGTAAAATGAAAACAGAATATGAGGTATACATGTTAGTTATTGGACAGATTGAGACATTAAAAAAAGAGAAATTAGGCCCCTTGACTGTTTTATGCGGTGAAGATGTCGGCCAATATCAGATTGCAAAAGATTTATTGTTGCGACAAATCGATTTCGATCCTGCAGACCTTGGTTTTGCCTATTTTGATATGTCAGAGGCGGATTATAGTCAGGTGGATTTGGATTTGGTTTCTCTTCCATTTTTTTCAGATGAAAAAGTTGTCATTCTTGATTATTTTGCTGACTTGACGACGGATAAGAAGCGGCATTTGACGGATGACGAGCTCAAGCAATTTGAGGCTTATTTGGAAAATCCAGTTGACACGACACGATTGATTATCCTAGCCCCAGGGAAGTTAGATAGCAAACGACGCTTGGTCAAACTCCTCAAGCGAGATGGTCTGATTTTGGAAACTAGTCCTCTGAAAGAAGCCGATTTGCGCCAGTTTTTCCAGAAGGAAATTGGTCGCCTAGGTCTAAATATGGGGGGAGATGTTTTTCAATACCTCCTTGGAAAATCTAATTTTGACTTTGCCGAAATCAGTAAAAACCTAGCTTTTTTACAGTCCTATAAGGGACAAAAATTGATTACGATGGCAGACATTGACGCTGCCATTCCTAAGACCTTGCAAGACAATATTTTTGACCTGACACAGATGGTTCTCCAGTCCAAAATGGATGAGGCCCGTCAGCTGGTTCGTGACTTACGATTACAGGGAGAAGACGAAATCAAACTAATCGCCATTATGCTGACCCAATTTCGGACTTATTTGCAGGTTCAAATTCTTCAAGAACAGGGCAAAAGTGAGCAACAGATGGTGGCAGAATTGTCAGAAATCATGGGACGGAAGGTCAATCCATTCCAAATTAAATTTGCCCTTCGAGATTCCCGCTACCTATCCATTGGATTTTTGAAAAAGGTAGTTCGCTTGTTGATTGAAACGGATTACCACATCAAGACCGGTCAGTTTGATAAGGATTACTTATTTGATCTTGCCTTGTTAAAAATTGCAACATCGTGATTATCAGACAAAAAAATTGAAAAGGCTCTCACATTGGAGTACAATAGGTATATCAATTAGTATAGGAGAACAAATAAATGGCAATTATTTTACCAGACCTTCCATACGCTTACGATGCTTTGGAACCACATATTGATGCAGAAACAATGACCTTGCACCATGACAAGCACCATGCGACTTATGTTGCAAATGCAAATGCTGCCCTTGAAAAACACCCTGAAATCGGTGAAGACTTGGTAGCTCTTTTGTCAGATGTAGAGAGCATTCCAGCTGATATCCGCCAAGCCCTTATCAACAATGGTGGTGGTCACCTCAACCACGCTCTTTTCTGGGAGTTGCTTTCACCAGAAAAAACAGAAATTTCAGCAGAATTAGCAGCTGATATCGATGCAACTTTTGGTTCATTTGATGCCTTCAAAGAAGCCTTCACTACAGCTGCAACAACTCGTTTTGGTTCAGGCTGGGCTTTCTTGGTTGTCAATAAAGAAGGCAAGTTGGAAGTTATCTCCACTGCTAACCAAGACACACCAATCATGCAAGGTTTGAAACCAATCTTGGCATTGGACGTTTGGGAGCATGCTTATTACCTCAACTACCGTAACGTCCGTCCAAACTACATCAAAGCCTTCTTTGAAGTGATTAACTGGAATAAGGTTGATGAACTTTATCAAGCAGCTAAATAACAACAGTTCTCTTCCGTTTGGAAGAGATTTTTTAGTTGCGAAGAGTACTTTGGAGAGAATTGTGTAAGGGAAGAGGGCTGATTTTTCGTATTATGGATAAAAATAACAAGATATTTTCAGAAAAATGATGCAAAAGTAAGAATAAACGAATATTTTTATAATTTTTTGTTATAAATGACTGATTTAATATTGAAAAGCTGTAAAAAAAGGATTATTATAGATATGTCAATATGAAAAAAATAGAAGGAGCATTGTTTTGCTTATGAAAAAGAATATTCGGTTGAAAAGCAGTGTACTAGCTCTTGTAGCTGGTTTTAGTGTCATTACAACACAGGCTGTTTTAGCAGATGAATTAGCTGTCCAAATTATGGGAGTTAATGATTTCCATGGTGCGCTTGATACGACAGGGACAGCGCGATTGGAGGGGGAAACAGTTCGGAATGCAGGAACTGCAGCCTTGCTTGATGCTTACATGGATGATTCGCAAGCAGAATTTGAAGAAACAGCAGCAGAAACAGAAACACCTGCAGAGTCTATCCGTGTTCAAGCCGGAGATATGGTTGGTGCAAGTCCATCGAATTCTGGACTTTTACAAGATGAACCAACTGTAAAAGTCTTTAACAAAATGGATGTTGAATATGGTACTTTGGGGAACCATGAGTTTGATGAGGGACTTGATGAGTATAACCGTATCATGACTGGTGAAGCTCCAAAAGAAGGCCAGTTTAATGAGATTGTAGATAATTATACTCATGAAGCTGCTAAACAGGAGATTGTTATCGCCAACGTTATTGACAAAGAGACGGGTGAAATTCCGTATGGCTGGAAGCCCTACGCTATTAAGACTATTCCTGTAAATGATAAAGAAGCAAATATTGGCTTTATTGGTGTAGTTACGACAGAAATTCCTAATCTTGTTTTGAAGAAAAACTATGAGCAGTACACTTTTTTGAATGAGGCAGAAACGATTGCTAAATATGCGCGTGAGTTAGCTGAAAAAGGTGTAAATGCGATAGTTGTACTGGCTCACGTCCCAGCTACAAGCAAGGATGGTGTGGCTGCTGGCGAAGCTGCAGATATGATTGCTAAGCTAAATGAAATCTATCCTGAACACTCAGTCGACCTTGTGTTTGCTGGTCACAACCATGTCTATACAAACGGTACAACAGGCAAAACCTTGATTGTACAAGCTACCTCACAAGGTAAGGCTTATGCAGATGTTAGGGCTGTTTATGATACAGATATTGCCGACTTTAAAGAAGTTCCGACTGCGAAAATTATTGCAGTGGCACCAGGGCAGAAAACACCAAGTCCAGAAATTCAGGCGATTGTAGACGAAGCAAATACCATCGTTAAAAAAGTAACAGAGCAAAAAATTGGTACGGCTAGTCAAGCGACAGATATTTCTCGCGAGGTAAATGAATTTAAAGAAAGTGCTGTGGGTAATTTAGTAACATCGGCTCAATTAGCTATTGCTAAGAAATCAGGTTATGATGTTGACTTTGCAATGACCAACAATGGCGGGATTCGGGCAGATTTGAAGGTCCAAGAGGATGGAACAGTTACTTGGGGAGCAGCACAAGCTGTTCAACCATTTGGGAATATCCTACAAGTCGTTCAAATGACAGGTGAACAGATTTATACAGCCTTAAATCAACAATACGATGAAGGCGAAAAATATTTCCTTCAAATGTCTGGAGTTAAATATATCTACACGAAAGCAGATAATCCAACGGAAGAAAATCCTTACAAGGTTGTTAAAGCCTTCAAAGAAGATGGAACGGAGATTGTTCCGACAGAAACCTATACACTTGTCATCAATGACTTCCTATTTGGTGGTGGGGATGGTTTCTCGATTTTCAAAGAAGCTAAACTGATTGGCGCCATCAATCCAGATACAGAAGTATTTGTTGAGTATTTGACTGATTTAGAAAAAGCAGGTCAAACGATTAGTGCAACTATTACAGGTAGAAAAGCATTTGTAGAGGAGTACGTAGAAGAACCAAAAGCAGAAGAAAAAGGAGATACTGCTGGGACAACTACCGATACGAAAACACCTGAAAAAGCAAACGACGGTGGCGGTAGTGTAGCAAATCAGAAAGCAAACGAGCAACCGGCATCATCTGGAAGTGTGGCTCCTGTTTCAAATAAGAAAACTGAAAAAGCATCAGGGAATCAAACACTTCCAAATACCGGTCAAGAAGCCCTAGGCTCACTTCTTATTAGCTTGGGTGGCTTAGTTTCACTCGGAATGGCTGTCTCAATGAGACGTAAGGAAGGGGAATAGGAATCAAGCATAAAAACGACAAACTTTCGAAGTATGTTCTAGGAGCGCTTCTTTTAGAGACTATCATGAGAGGAATACATAAAAACAATTGTCTTTCATCTTAGAATAGGTTCTGCTTTTTGTAAAAATTTGAAAAAACTTATATAACCTTGCTCTTGCAATCTGCTCTCTTCTGGGTTACAATAGAGAGGCAGACTTCCCTTAGTTAAATGGATATAACAAATTCCTCCTAAGAATTAGTTGCAGGTTCGATTCCTGCAGGGGAGATAAAAACACGACAAAAACCCTTGATAAACAAGGGTTTTTAACTTTCTTGACCCAAATTCGCCCCAAATTTTTCCATTAAATTTCTGACTTTGTCGAACGATTGTTCTTGTTTAGCTTTGAATAAGTGCGAATATGTTTTCAATGTCTCCGTTGCATCTTTGTGCCCTACTAACTTGGCAATGGTCACAACGTCCACATCATGATAGATTAGCCAACTAACGTAGGTATGACGCAAGCCGTGGACATTAAATGTTTGACGTGTCTTTTTCTTTAAAATTTTATTTTCTCCAGTCCCCGTCAATTTGATAAATAATCTTTTATCTGGATTATCTATATATCCAACTTTCATGTACTCGTCGTATGCTTTCAGCCACTCGCTGTCAAATGGCACATCTCGTTCTGATTGAGGATTCTTAGTAGGTCCCCAACCTTTCTTCTTTCCGTAAACTTTGTAAGTCCTGTATATTCGTAAACACATATTTTCGCGGTCAACGATAGGCTCTGTAATGCCTGCTGCTTCCGAGAAACGAAGTCCGGTTTTTCCGATAGTGTACAGGAAGAAGTGGGACTGGTACTTAATTGTCTTTCGATAATCTGTGATTAATTGTTCATATTCATCTAGTTCCAGGTACTTATCCTCCTCTTTCTTGGATTCGACATCGGAGAAAATCTTGACAATTTCGGTAAAATCTTTTTTTAAAATTCCCTGGTGGATAGCAACTTTAATTGCTGCCCTTATATGCGAATTGAACCTTTTGACACTATCTTTCACATAACATTTTGCCAGTTCGTTTATAATGTTTTGATAGGAAGTAGCGTTTATTTTCGAGAGTTTCGTTTCGTGAAAGTATATAGTAATCAGTTTAAGGGTATATTCATATTTACCAAATGTTTCTGGTCCGACATGAGGCTTCTTGTGGACAAGCATCCATTTTTCAAAGTATTCAGCAAGGGTAATGTTCTTATCTTCCACAATGCCGTTGGACAGCTCAATTTCAGCTTGGGATGCTGCTTGAACAGCCTCTGCCTTGGTTCTATATCCTGACTTAGATTTCTGCTTATATGAGCCGTCTGGGGCTTTATATGAGATACGGTATTCCCATCCGTTATCCCTTTTTCTAAAATATGCCATTGATTTACCCTTTCTAATTTGATAAAATGGGTATAGTAAAGAGACCTACTGCAAAGCAGGTTTTTACTATACGGAATTCCCCTACACTCAAGCTTTGGTCGGCGGAGAGTGTGGGGATTTTTTTGTTTTTTTGTAAAATAGCAAAAAAGCAGCCATGAAAACATGACTGCCGTACGGTATGGGACTAAATCCCGAATGTAAACTTTATGAGGCTTTACCTCTAATACAGTCATATTTTATACTTTTTTTTGATTTTTGTAAAGTATTTTGGTTAGAAATACAATTCTTTAACTTTTGCGTTGATGGCGTCAAGAGTTTCTGGTGATACTTTTATCTTTCCTACAGGGTCTAAGGGGTTCTTTTTGAGTATCCTATCTTTGCTAATGGTTTGTAGGCTGTCGCATTTTGCGAATGATTGCTTGAGGTATTTACCATAGTAGTCGATGACTTCTTTTAGATTTGAAATAGTGATTTGGAACTCTTCACTTGAAGTGTTTTCCTCAGTTATCTTCTGTTCTAGTTTAGCAAATTCTTTGTCTATGTACTTAAATGATTGTTGACCAATTATTTCTTGTAACGGAACAGTGTTGTCATTTTCTTTGGAAGTGATTGGGATGACTGTCAATGTCTTTTTGTACGGTGAATCTGTTTTATCAAGTACTATAGCCCAATGATTATTTGACAACTCTCCACCAACGTTTACTCCAAATTCAACAAAGACTAGTGAACCACGATTAAACTTCCAATATTTCCTTTTGGGATTTTCTGCCTCGTAAAGATACTGCTCTGATTGTCTTTTGACAGCAGGGGCTAGGAAGCGGTATTTGGTGGAGGTGTGTTTTGCCTTGCCAAGTTTGTATAATTTTTCTACTTTGATGTAATTCTGTTTGGCATTCTCAAAGTATGGATTTTCTTTCATAAAAATCTCCTCTCTACCTCTCCCTATACACCTCCACAACCTCGCCGATTGTTCGCATGTTTTCTGTGAATTGGATGTCGTCGTAGTCTGGGTTGAGGGACTCTAGGCAGTCGCTTTTTAGTTTCTTGACATAGTTCTCTCCGTCTACTTGGAAGATGCCGATTTTGTTTAGGTCGACTTGGTCCTTTAATTTGATAAAGAGGAAGTCGCCGTTTTTGATTTTGGGTTCCATGGAGTGTCCGACGACTACTGCGACGGTGTCATACTTGCTTTTGTCTGGGATTTCGTCTGCGTAGAAGTCTACCATAGTGTCATAGTCATCCTCTTGCCAGTAGCCTGTACCTGCGGATACTTTACCAGGTACGGATAAGCTGATACGCTTTCTAGCGTCGTATTCTGCACGTTTTTCGGAGATGTCAATGATTTTTCCCTTGCTCTTCGGCTAGAAGCGTCTCAGAGGTCGCTAGGAGCTTATTCTTGCGTGTGTCGTTGAGCTTGGAGTAGTTGGACAAGAGAATGGCTTGCCGTGGGTCGAAGTTGGGGAAGGGGATGGAAGTAGTGATTGTGGATTTTTCTTCTTTAAATGTTGTATCAATATCTGATTTTTTAATACCAAAAAAATCTGCTAATTTCTGTATCACTCCGAATGACGGAGCACTTCTTAATTTCATGTAATCCGTCATTGTGCTAGGAGTAATTCCGACCTCTTTAGCAAGTTCTTTTTGAGTGATACCACGCTGTTTTCTATAATAGGTAATATTTTCAGCGATAATTTGCATTCGCTTTTTTTCATCCATATTAATTACCTCTCTATCATTTTATAACCGTATTATATATCATTTTTGATAGCTTATCAAACAAAAATACGAAAAAAACTTATTTTTTTGATATTTGGGGTTGACAATACGAAATTTTCGTATTATAATTAAGTCAAGGTTAAGGAATTAACCGAATCAAAACAAGGAGGAACAGCAAATGGTGGACATACTAAAAAGCCTAAAACCAGAAGAACTCGGCACAGTTCTAATAGTCCTAGGCTTAGTAAGAGAAGCTCGCTTATGGCACAAACAAGTGCTTGAGCACAAGCGGAACTTACAAAATAAAGATTAAGAGCTAGGGGCGAAAGCCCCAACCTCTTATTTGAGTATACCACCATTTGCCAAAGAATGCAATGATCTATTGGTTAGCTGGTTTGTTGGTTTTGTCGTTTGTGATACGGCAGATTGTGAAGTGGAGGAAGAAGAAATAAAGGTGGAAAGGGGGAGAGTAATGTGAGTTTTACAAACTTTCTTCTGGCAATGGTTCTATTTGAACTTTCAGGGGTTTGCTATGCGTTTCTAGTGATAGGTATCTGGGACCGATATAGTTTTTCATATCCTCATCAAAATTTTTCAAAGTGGCTGATGATATGTCTGGCAAGTTTAGCTCTTTTGATAATTTGGCTCCTTCTTGCAATAGCTCTCGTATGATGTATTCGTAGAGTTCTGACGCTCTTTGGGCGAAATGTTCGTAATCGCGATCATACTCTTCGCCGACATACATCATAGTAGCAGTCACTGAATTGTGAGTATAATCAGAATAACACATAGCAACTCGCACTGGTAATTTCTCAAAATTTTCCATCAATAAATCTGACAAAGGGTCTCTTCCGCCCTGAGTGTACGCAGGGAATGCGACTTGCCAATAATAACTTTTTTCCATAAAGTTAGATGCGTGAAACCATTTTAACAGCGGAACGTATAATGAGAGATAAATTTCTTTCTTGTGTTCATAGTTAGCTTGTTTTAACTGAGTTTTCCTACCTAACCAGTTAGATATAAAGATGGAAGTAATTGAGACAACAGCTGATATCCCAGCTGCAATTAGAGGGATTACGAGAGTTAAGTTATTCATATTTTTCTCCAATCGTTTTTACAAACATTATACCAAATTTAGAAAGGGGGGTGGGAAGGTGAATGAAATCCTGAATGCCGAAAAATATACCTCATTGGTCGTAGAGACGGAAGAAGGTAAAAAAATAGCAGAAATCACTTTAACGGAAGCGATTCCTGCTGAAGGCTATGTAGTTCGACTAACGCCAAAATATGATTAACCTTTAGGTGGGTATGGGTCGTTACCATATGAATTGCGTTCACGTATTTGTCCATTTGGACGATGGATAAACAGTTCTGAACCTTGGTTCTTAGCGATGTCACGGGCAATCTTTGCGGCTTCTGCTTGCGTGGCTACGTGTTTGGTTGCACGACTATTGCCAGCGCCTTTGACATCCCAACCACCGTTTTTATTCGGAACGACGTGTTGGTTTTTCGCCATATCTTTCTCCTTTCTATCAAAATTTTATGAATAAAAGATGTTGGGTTATTCATATCAGTATTATACAACAAATGCACAATATGTAGTGTTACAATTTTATTTCATTTCTATATATTGTGCATTACAGAAAGGAAGTTTATGTGGGAAGTGTTAAAAATACATCTGAAAAAAAGGCAGATGACGATAATTGACTTGTCAAAATTGACAGGTATACATAGAAATACAATCCAAAATATCCGAAATGAGCGAATTTCATTTCGGAATATGGTTAAAATCGCTGACGCTTTGGATGTCAGCCTGGATGAATTTAGAAAGGGGTGAGGGGTATTGCAATGGACATTGGAAGCGATGCGAATTAACAAAGGATTGACACAGCTTGAGCTTGCTGAAAAATTCGAAGTCTCAAGTCAGACCATTGCGAGATTGGAAAAAGATAGCTCAGATATTGGCTATCAACTTCTAAAAAAATACATGGATTACTTTAATGTGAAATTTGATGATATTTTTTTAGGTAAAAAATACGAAAATTTCGTAAACCAACCGAACTAGGAAGGAGGAAGACATGAGACCGAAACGGTATCCGTATAGACAAAAATTAAAAGAACCTGCTAATAAGCAAGTTCTGAGTTCCAAGAACGGAAAGCTATCTGTACTTCTGAATCAGGCTGTTATTCAGTTTCAAAAGTAAAAACTTGTTTACCGTTTTCTGTAATTAGAATTGGTTTACGATTTGACCATAACTCTCTTGTTTCAGAGTTTGAAAGCACTACTAAACCATTTTTACAAAAATTTATTGCTTGAACCATACTGTTTTCATCCTCGCCTGCAACGATTGTGTAATCAATTTCAGACCTAAATTCTACTGTTGCTTGACCTGTGATGATTGTACGGTGTTTCAGAAATGTGACTAAGTGTTCAGACATATTATTCTCCTTTCTTTAATATTTGACGCACAGGAGAAAATCACTTGATTTGGTAGTTAAAGTTGGATTTATTTTCCTGATTGTCATGGGTAGATGGTATCAAATATATATAGAAAGGTCTATATATAGAAAAAATATCAGTCTAAAGACGGATATAAGACTATATGTAGTGGTTGTTTAAGTGTGGGGAAAAATTGAAGAGTTGGCCAATCGCAAAGGATTAACTATTTATGCTTTAGCTAAGAAAGCAGGTATCAATTATACGATGCTAGCTGAGTTGAAATCAGGAAGAAAGAAGGACATGATGTTTAGCAATGTTGTTAAAATCGCTGATGCATTGGGTGTCAGCACAGAGGAATTTAAAAAGCAGGAAAAGGGCTGAACAAACTTACCAGCTCTGCTATAGAAAGGGGAATGACATGAGACCAAAACGGTATCCGTATAGACAAAAAGAGCCTACCAAGTTGATGGTAGACCCTAAGTTGAAAGCAAGACTTCTTCGTGATTCTAGTCTTGTAGAGCGTTTACTAGCTGAGCCAGTAATGCGACTGTGGTGTCAACGCTGAACTTGTGTCCAGCAATGACGCTGTTTAGGATAGCTTGTTTGATTTCTCTGTCAATTGGGGAATCTTTCAGAATATCATTCAAGCTATCTTCGATATGAGGAATGCTGTCTTTGAATGTTTCTTTAGCAATTCTAGAAGTGTCCTCAATAGTTAATTTTGCCATACTATTCTCCTTTCCGTGTTGATATGTCAATTATATCACGGAGAGGAGCCCATCCAGTTGCCTTGGGCTTGCCAGGCAACACCAGTTGATTGATGCCTTATACCTCCTAATTTTATTTTATTAACCAAAAAGACCTGGCAGGTCTTGGGGAGCTGGATGGGTGAAAAAAAGCCACTGCGGGAACAGTGGATTACAAAATTATTCGCATAAATTATACCATACGAAAGCGAGGTTTGACAAGATGGATGACATTGCCGAAAGCCTCATATCACGATTTATCAGTCAGCTAAAGGTTCGACTGGTAGAGGTATTTGAGGTATTTAACCTAGAACTAGCAATGCCTTTGCTGCTTAACAGTAAGCAATGTAAGAAGTTGCTAGGGATTATAAACGAATCGGAATTCCAGAGAGTGTCACACTTAAAGGATTTTCCACGAATTGAGAAGAAAGGTTCGCACCCGCGATTTCCACGAGATGCAGTTGTGGCGTGGATGCGGGAGAATTGGAGATTATTATGACAGAACTATTTATTATCGGCTTTATTGCCATGACAATGGTAGCTTTTACAGCTATCGGATATGGGTTTTATTTGACTTATAAACTCAACACATTCAGATATAGTCAAAAGGACGCATATAACTTTCTGAAAGAACAACGTAGAAAGGCAGGATTCATGTAATGAAAGAAACAATGGAAATCAGTGTTGAAGAATATATTCAACTTCGAAACAAGGTAAATGACTTACAGACAGAGAATCGATTTTTAAGAACGATTGTTGATTCTGTGGCAATTGTGATGAAGAATAGTGGGATGGTGAGGTAATGAATAAGTTAGAAGAGGTAAGAAAGTATTTTATTGAACACCCACAGTCGACAATGTCTGACTGTGCTAGGGAGACGGGGCTTGACTATGACACTGTCAAAACTTATGTTTGGCGAGATACCAACAGAGGTGTCCTATTCAAGGATGAAGGTGGAAAAATTAGCTACGCTTATGAATTTCCTGAGAAAGCAACAGACACTCCTGCTAAACAGGTCGCATGGGCTATGGTTGAGATTCTACAAGACCGTGCGAAATCGGCAATTGATGATGAAACGCTTTTGAGATTTTCAAAAGAGATTAGATTATACATTCCGGAGTTGAAGTAATGGAAGAGATGTTGAAGTGTGCAGAAAAGTACCTAGTAGATCAACTCTACATTATTGATAATGAATATCTTAATTATGATCTTGACTTAATTGAACATCCGGATTGGGAAAATCTTAGAGATTGGGTGGTCGTTGATAATCCTCGATATGTAAAAGGGGTTCATGATAACCCATACTATCGGGCAGAGATTGCCAATGATTTAGATTATGTAAGGAAACTTTTAGGGAGGTGATGACATTGCAGGCATTAAAAAAGACGGCCTGAGATAGACCGTCACACACTTACAAACAAATTATAACATAGATAGGAGTAAAAGAATGATTGAATTAACATTTAAGGGCAATTCCCTAGCAGAAGTATTTGAAAGTATGAAGGCGGCACTTGCTGGAGAGCGAGTCGCTGAAAAAGCTGAGAGCGTCCAGCAGACTGAAGTGGTAGAAGAAGTGGTTGAATCAAAGCCCTCAGTTACGCTTGCTGAAATCCAGTCTCTGACCAAGGCTAAGTTGGAAGAAAAGAAATCTGGTGCCATCAAAAAGCTTTTGGGTGAGTTTGGCGTTTCTAAAGTTGGACAAGTGGCTGAAGAGGATTACGCTAGCTTCTATGAACGATTGGGGGAACTGTAATGCCTGTAGAAAATCACGCACTACTTTCCGCATCGAGTGCACATAGGTGGCTTCATTGCCCTATGTTGCCACGATTAGAAGCGGATGAGCCTAGCAGGGACACTGTATATACGCAAGAGGGAACAAGTGCCCATGAGCTTTCAGAAATCAAGCTCAAGTACAAGTCTGGAAAAATCAAGAAACGTGAGTATAACAAGCTCGTCAAAGAGTTTAAGAAAACTGCCAGCTTCTACGATGAAGAGATGGAAGAGATGACAGAATACTACACAGATTTGGTTATGGAGCGGTTCAACGCTTATCCGAACGCTGACATGGAGCTTGAGAAGCGAGTTGATTTCTCGGACTGGGTGCCGAATGGTTTTGGTACATCGGATGTCGTTATTTTAGCGGACGGTGTAATTGAAATCATTGATTTGAAGTATGGCAAGGGCGTTCCTGTTTCTGCCAAGCTCAATCCACAGATGAGCCTGTACGCCTTAGGAGCTTATGCGACTTATGACATGGTATATGATTTTGACAAGATTGTCATGACCATTGTCCAACCACGCTTAGACTCTGTCAGTACGACAGAAATCTTCGTCGAAGAACTGCTTTACTGGGCAGACAACTACGTACTTCCAAGAGCCTCACAGGCGGAGATTGGGATTGGTGATTGGGACCTGAACGCTGAAATCATTAAGTGGTCGCCAGTAGCCGCTAAGCTAGTCCCGTGGGCACAGCAGAACTGGGAGATTATTGATAAGCACGACTTCCAAGAGCCTGTCTATCTGTCTGATGAAGCCTTAAAAGAAATTCTGGATAAGGCTAGCGACATCAAGAAATGGATTGAATCAGTAGAGGCCTACGCCCTCAAACAAGCCCTAGATGGCAAAGAGGTATTGGGCTACAAGCTTGTAGAAGGTCGAAGCAATCGAATGATCACGGATAAAGATAAAGCTGCAGACATCCTACATGACAACGGATTTGACGATGAAATTTATAAACCAAAAGAACTGCTCGCCATGGGAGCACTTGAGAAGCTCATTGGCAAATCGCTCTTCACGGAGCTTCTAGCTGAGGTGATTGATAAACCTCAAGGTAAACCCGTCCTTGTCGCAGAGAGCGATAAGAGACCAGCATTAAATAGTTTAGAACAAGCAATTAAAGATTTTGAATAGGAGAAACAATTATGACAGTAACACCAGCAACTACAAAAATTATCACAGGTAAAGTCCGCCTTAGCTACGTAGCTCTTTTGGAAGCAAAAGCATTCGAAGGACAAGAAGCGAAATACTCAACTGTGATTCTCATTCCGAAAGAAGATACAGAAACAATCAATCGTATTAAGAAGGCTCAAAAGGCAGCCTATGAAGCGGCTAAAAATGACAAGCTCAAGGGCATCAAGTGGGAAAAAGTGAAAACTACTCTTCGTGATGGTGATGAAGAGATGGACACGGACGAACACCCAGAGTATGCAGGGCACATGTTTATGTCTGTATCAAGTCGTACGAAACCACAGATCATTGACAAGTATAAGAACCCTGTTGACTCTGCCGATGAAGTCTACTCGGGGGTATACGCTCGTGTATCTTTGAACGCTTATGCTTACAACACCGCAGGAAACAAGGGTATCTCTTGTGGTCTGAATAACGTTCAAATCTTGGCAAAAGGTGATTACCTCGGAGGTCGTTCGTCTGCGGATGCTGACTTCGATGAGTGGGAAGATGACGAAGACGACGATATCTTGTAAGAAGTAAAATATAGTCCTTTGAAAATTGAATATGGGTGCGTTGGAAAAAGTTTTTTCAAAAAAATAAAAAATGCATTGCAAAACTATTGACAAAAGCAATGCAAAAGTATATAATGAGTATGTAAGGTTGAGATAACCTAACAAATCCAACGGAAAGGAAACGGAGCTATGCGACGTCAGAAGAAGGAACGGAAAAAGCCCTCGTTAACAGATATTATCGCAATTATCACTGTGGTCATTGAGATAATCAAACTGTTAAGAGAGCTGTTCTAAAACAACAACGAAGCCAAGGGGCGAAAGCCCCTGACGGTTTCGTCTACTCTGATTATAGCATAGCTCCAAGAGACTAGCAAATGAAGTTATTGCAAAAGATAGCTATCGCACTGATAGTGTTAGCGACGCTGAATGTCCTGCTTGCTTTTTTCAAGGGCAGAGAAGATATTTGGTATTTTGTAGACCGTATTGCTGATATTGGTATCTACTTCACTTTATTCTTGCTTGCTGGTAAGGACAAGGAGTGATGTCAGCAAAAATGGGGCGACCTGTCAAAGGTTCTGAACCAATGGACAAACAATTAGTTGTCCGAATGACCGAAACAATGCACAACAACATTACTGAATACGCTGAAAAAAATGGTATTGGTAAAATGGAAGTTGTAAGAAAAGCGGTCGAAGAATTTTTTGGCAAATAAAAATAGCCCTAACGTGCTTTAGTTTGGCGACCGAACACGTTAGAGCGAACAACGCACCCATATTCATACGAAAATAGGCACGTTTTGATTATATCATAGCGTACCTGTTTTCAGCAACCCAAAAAAACAACAGGTACGCTTTTTGTGTACTCTCAATTCAAAGGAGTATTTTATTATGACCATTCGGGAAGAATTAGAGATTTACGAACAACTGGACTATCAAGGACACTACGAAGAAGAATACTTTCTATCAATACATCATAACCTTTCGGCAAATGAAAAGCGTGATTTATATTGCTATCTATGCCATGCCATGTCCGAAGGTTTTTCATTGATAGATGCTTGCTCTAGAATTTTCCTTGTTGGGCGAACAGTTGGAATTAGATTGGAAAGGGGGAAACGCTGATGAGTAAGAAAGCATTTGATTTAGTAGACTACTTAGCAGAACATCCGTCTGTTTCAGCAGAAGATATTGAGAAACAGTTTGGGTGGGCGAAGGGGTCTGGGAAGACTGCCCTGCACCGTATGAAGCGAAAAGGTTTTATCGCCTATACTTGCAAGAAAGGCTTGTATGAAGTAGAGATTTTGAAAATGCCTGATACTTCTACGCTTGATTTAGAAAGTCTTCGCAAGGAACAGCAAGACGCTTATTGGGAAATTTATCACTATATGCGAGATTTATTGCTGGCCGATATTGATGCCAACCTGTTGAGGGCTAAAACAGATGCTGCTAGGGTTGCGATGAAGGCGTTAAGTAGAACATGAGACATCTCAACATAGATATTGAAACTTATTCCTCAAATGACATTAAGGACGGTGTCTACAAATACGTAGACGCCCCCGATTTTGAGGTCTTACTCTTTGCCTATTCGCTGGACGGTGGTCCTGTTGAGTGCATTGACTTGACAAGGCAAAACCTGCCAGAAGAAATTAAAAAGGCTATCTTCTCTGATGATGTGCGTAAGTCTGCTTTTAACGCCCAGTTTGAAAGAGTCTGTCTAAGTAAGCACTTTGATGCACCCTACTACCTAGACCCTAGCCAATGGCGGTGTACGATGGTACACGCTCAAGAGTTGGGATTGCCTTCAAGTCTTGAGAAATGTGCCAGCTATCTCAATCTAGCCCAGGAAAAAGATACAGCGGGTAAGAATCTGATTAAGTATTTCTCAGTACCCTGTAAACCTACCAAGGCGAATGGCGGAAGAACTAGGAACCTACCCGAACACGATCCAGAGAAATGGCAGATGTTTATTGACTACTGTAAGCAGGACGTTGTCGTTGAGATGGCGATTGCAGAACGGTTGTCGGTCCTGCCTGTCGCTGATAGAGAATGGGCTTACTACACAGCTGATCAGCGTATTAATGATAGAGGTGTGGCACTTGATACGGAATTGGTAGAGTCGGCTCTCTACTGTAAGGATGTCAAGATGGACATGCTCTTTGAAGAGCTAAGGTCCACAACAGGTCTTGGCAATCCAAACAGTAGGGCCCAGCTTCTACCGTGGTTAAAAACTCACGGATACACTGCTGATGGTCTAACCAAGGCAGATGTGCAGAAAGAGCTTAAAACCGCAAGCGGAGAGCTGAAGCGGGTCTTAGAGCTGAAACTACAAACAGCTATGTCTAGTCTAAAGAAATACGAAGCCATGAAACGTGCCATGTGTTCAGATGGTCGAGTCCATGGGTTACTACAGTTCTACGGCGCAAGCCGAACTGGTCGCTGGGCTGGTCGAGTGGTGCAGGCCCAAAACCTCGCTAGAAACTATCTCAAGGACCTAGATGACGCTAGGAACTATGTCAAGGCTAGGGATATAGACGCTGTTGAAATTCTATACGACAGTCTGAATGATACGTTGAAACAGCTTGTCCGCACGGCTTTTGTGGCAGAAGGAGATAAAGAGTTTTATGTTTCTGACTTCTCTGCTATTGAAGCCCGTGTTATCGCTTGGTATGCAAAGGAACAGTGGCGTTTGGAAGTATTCTCTACCCACGGAAAAATATACGAGGCATCAGCTAGTCAGATGTTTCATATCCCGATAGAAGATGTGGATAAGGAACTGAGGCAGAAAGGAAAAATCGCTGAACTCGCTTTGGGTTACCAAGGTGGTCCTGGGGCCCTTAAACAGATGGGAGCTCTTGAGATGGGAGTGGCTGAGGAAGAACTTCAAAGCTTGGTAGATGACTGGCGAAGAGCTAACCCTGGTATCGTCCAATTTTGGAAGGATGTGCAGACAGCTGCAATCAAAGCCCTTCGGACTAGAGCGGTGATAAAGCTCGGTAGATTACGATTTAAGTATTCAAAAGGCTTTCTACTGATCCAGCTCCCAAGCGGAAGGCAGTTAGCTTACGCTAGGGCGAAGTTAGAAGAAGGGGACTATGGACCTAAGTTAACCTACGAGGGTCAGGGAGATAAGGCTTACTTCACAAAACAGGAAACCTATGGCGGAAAGCTGGTCGAAAACATTGTACAGGCAACCGCAAGAGATATTTTAGCTGAGGCTATCATACGATTAGAGAAGAACGGATATCCAGTTGTCTTTCACGTACACGATGAGTGTATTGTGGAGGCAAGAGATACAACGATTGAAACTATAAATGAACTAATGGCACAGGCTCCTGACTGGGCAGACGGATTACCGCTGAACAGTGAGGGCTACGTGACCAAATACTATAAGAAGGATTGATGAATGGAACAACCAAAAATTAGACATGCCCCGCGAAAAGAACTCCATTTGTCTGTGGGGGCATCACGAACAGCTAAGTCGTGGAAGAATATCACTCTGACATGGGAAGAGCTAATTGAAAGATTAGGCAATCCGACTGTGACACAGGAAACTTTTTCGGACTACCAGAAGATGTCACGTACTGAGAAAGGACGTGTGAAAGATGTCGGTGGCTTTGTTGGCGGCTGGCTCAAGCAAGGAAGACGCAAAAATGAGAACGTGCAAAGCCGTTCACTAGTTGCCCTTGATGCAGATAGTCCCAGTGATGATTTTCTGGATAGATTGGACCTGCTGGCTGACTACGGTTATGTGCTGTATAGCACACATAGCCATAGCCCCAAAGCTCCCAAATACCGTATAATCATTCCGACCGATAGGTTGATGTTGCCAGATGAATATGAGCCAGTAGCTCGCTATTTAGCTAATCAGCTGGGCATGAAAAACTTTGATGACACGACCTATCAAGGTGTGCGACTCATGTACTGGTCTAGTCATGCAAGAGATGCGGACTTTGTTTTTAAGGTCAATGATGAGAAGTTTGCTAGCGTTGATGACATTCTGGCTACTTTTCCAGACTGGAAGGATTCAAGCTTTTGGCCAGAAAGTCCTACTCATGCAGTCCGAAGAAGTAGAGAGGCTAAGAAGCAAGGCGACCCCTTATCTAAGAAAGGGCTTGTCGGTGCATTCTGTAGGACCTACGATATTAAGCAAGCTATTGCTGAGTTCTTGCCAGAGGTTTATGCCGAAGGGTCAACTCCTGACCGATATACCTACATAGAGGGCTCTACCGCAAATGGCCTTGTGTTATATGACGATGTCTTTGCCTATAGCCACCACGGGACTGACCCTGTGGGAGATACTCTGGTTAACAGTTATGACTTGGTAAGAATTCATAAGTTTGGGGACTTGGACGGAGATGCCAAAGACGGCACTCCGACTAACAAACTTCCTTCTAGCAAGGCCATGAATGAGTGGGTGGCAGACTTGCCAAACATCAAAGCTGATTTGATGTCAGAGGCTATCGGAGACTTTGATGAGGAATTGCCTGTAGAAGATGATAGGAGCTGGCTAGAAATTGATGAGCGTGGAGAGGCTGAAGTAAACAGCTATCTTCTAGCTCAGCAGATTTTAAGAGAAGTTCCTGTTTGGTATGATGGGCTGGAGTTCTTACGCTATGAGGCTGAAAAAGGTATCTGGATTCCAAATGCGGAAGACTACCTCAGAAGTTACATCGCAACTAAGAAACTGGTTAAAATCACGAAAATCAGACACATCAATGAGACGATGGCAGCTATTAAAGCCTTGGCCTTTTCCAAAGAAACGTTTGAGGAAAGTGATGTCAATAAGATTGTCTTAGCGAATGGTGTGTATGATTTACAGACCGACAGCTTTGTTGGTCAGTTCGACCCGACCTTACACGCTAGGTCTAGTCATCCTGTCGAATATGACCGCGGGGCTGATTGTCCGACCTTTATCGGTTTTATCGAAGAGGTGGTTGGAGCTGAGAATGTTGATTTTATCTTCGAGTGGTTCGGCTACAATTTCTATCGCGAATACACAATTCAGAAGATGCTATTCGTTCAGGGTGTTGGGGGAACTGGTAAGTCAACGATTATCAATATTCTCCGAGCTATGATTGGGGCGGATAACTATTCAGCTGTCACGCTTCAGTATCTTATGCAGGAGAGATTTGCGAAAATAGGGCTCTATCGGAAAACAGCTAACTTTGATACTGACGCAAAGCCTCAGTATTTGGCAGACGGGGCTACCTTGAAGATGCTAACTGGTGAAGATAGCATCCACGCAGACAGGAAGAACAAGGAGCCGATAACGTTCTACAACTATGCAAAGCTGTCATTTGCCATGAACGAGCTTCCGCCAATGCGAGATTTCAGCGGGGGGCTTAAACGGCGGATGATGATTCTTGAGATGAACAAGGTTTTAACCGAGGAAGTCAAGAAGATGTATCCGCTGGATCAGATTATGGCTGAGGTACCTGGTATCTTCAACAGGGCGATGGAAGGGCTTAGGCAGGCATTAAATAGACGAGATTTTAGCATCAGTGCAACTATGCGAGAAAGCGTCGAGAAGTGGGAAAAAGGCAACGATGTTGTTGCTATGTTCCTTGAAGATGAATGCGAGATTGGTCCTGATAAGAAGTCAGCCGTCTCAGAAGTCTATCCGACCTACAAGCAATATTGCATAGATTCGGGATACAAACCGTTGGCTAAGAACTCCTTTAATCAGAGATTGGTGGAGCTGGGTTATGAAAATAAACTAATAAAAATCGGCAAAAAACCAGTCCGTTCATGGGTAGGGTTTTGTCTAAATGACGGTTTTTAGAGGTAACAAAATGGTAACAAAAATGGACTACATACAGAAAAGGGTAACAAAGTAACAACTTTTTTCAACTGACAAAAATTTTCTGAGTTCAAAATTTCTGTTACTTTGTTACCATTCTAGCGATATTTTAGGAGTTTTAGTTTATCTTTTGTTACTTTGTTACTTTTTCGTTACCTATCTCGTCCCAGTCACACCAAGGGTTTAGGGGGTGCTGGTAACAAAGTAACAACTTTTTTCTATTAACTTAAATATAAATAAAATAAATAATATATATAAAAGACATATATAAGACACACGTATATATAAAAAGAAAAAATAAGTTGAAAAATTTTGTTACCCTAATTAGTGATATTATTTTGAGGTAAAATTAAAAACTGAAAAAGATATTGAAAATTATTTGAAAAAGAAATGCACAGGGCTGTGCTTAAAATTCACGAGCCCAGGAACGATAGGAGTGCCTGACAGGATTGTTGTGTTGTCTGAAGGGATATTTTTCGTAGAAGTCAAAGCCCCTGGGAAGAAACCAAGACCGAGCCAATTGTCAATGTTTAAAAAATTGGAAAGGCTAGGACATAGAGTCTGGGTTGTGGATTCGTACGAGTCCGTGGATAGAGCACTGGAGGAAATGCATGAAGTTACATGAGTATCAGGAATATGCACGGGACTGGATAGTAGAACACCCTTCGTGCGGACTGCTGCTTGACATGGGGCTTGGAAAAACTTTAACAACCTTATCTGCAATTGATGAGTTGAAAAATGTGTTTGGAGAGAATCATAAAATCTTGATTATCGCACCTAAGAAGGTTGCAGAAGAAACGTGGTCGACGGAAATCGAAAAATGGGAGTTTGGGTTGACCTATTCAAAAGTCTTAGGAACAACCAAGCAGCGAATCAGGGCTTTGGAGGTAGAAGCGGATATCTACCTGATTAACCGCGAAAATGTTGTTTGGCTTGTGGACTACTACAAGACAAACTGGCCCTTTACTTTCGTGGTGGTGGATGAGCTTTCCAGCTTTAAGTCCAGTAAGTCGAAACGATTTAGGGCGTTACGAAAGGTCCGTCCAAAAATGGATCGTTTCGTAGGACTGACTGGAACTCCTGCACCAAACAGCCTTGTGGACTTGTGGCCACAAATCTATCTGATGGATAGAGGCGAACGGTTAGAAGTCAGCCAGACAAGATACAAAGAGAAATATTTCATCCCCGACAAATACAACGGTCCGATTGTATACAGCTGGGTCATTCGTCCTGGTGCAGAAGAAGCCATCTATCAGAAGATAGGGGATATCTGCGTCAGTATGAAAGCCAAAGACCACTTGAAACTTCCGCCTAGGACAGACAATATTGTTCCTGTCAAGCTGTCCAACATGAAAGTCTACAAACGGCTAGAAGCTGACTTGGTCTTGGAGTTCAAAGATAAGGAGATTACTGCAGCAAATTCGGCGGTGCTAGCCAACAAGTTATTACAGATGGCTAATGGGGCTATCTACGATGATGAAAAAGCCGTAGTTTCCATTCATGACGATAAGCTGGATGCACTAGAAAGTATCGTGGAGGATAGCCAAGGCCAGCCGATTCTGGTGTTCTATCAATACCAGCATGATCTGGAGAGGATTAAGAAACGCTTTCCACAGGCTGAGGAACTGTCGTCGGTTGATAGGTGGAATCAAGGTAAAATCCCAATTTTGCTTTGCCATCCGCAGTCAGCAGGGCACGGCTTAAATTTGCAAAAAGGTGGGCATATCATCGTTTGGTTTGGGTTGACATGGTCCTTGGAATACTATCAACAAGCAAATGCACGGCTTGATAGGCAGGGGCAAACGGAGCCCGTTATCATCCATCATCTTGTGGCAGAAGGTACAGTTGATGAGAAGGTCTTACGAATTTTGCAAGGCAAAGAGAAAAAACAAAATGCCTTACTGGAAGCAGTGAAGGCACAGATTGGATCGCACGCGCATCCGAACACAAAAAAAGCGTAAGTGAAAATTCTTACGCTTTCCGCCACCATGATTTGGTGACCTTCCAGTTCCCACTCCTTTCTTTGCATTGTACCACGCAAGCGTGGTTTTCCAATGCGAAAGGAGGTGGTAACGTGGAACAACTAATTCTGGTTCTAATTCTACTATATCTTCTCACAAATAGCAAGGAGAAGTAGGCGGAAAGCATAACCGCCCTGAAGGAATCCCTTCAGGGCGGGTCTCAAGGGGGCTAGAAAGCCCGTGCGATAGCAAGAAAATAAATAGAAAGAGGTGACGCTATGAAAGGAATTAAGGTAATTGATGTTGGTAGCAACCCAGAAGAAACACAATTCGGAACGTGTGAGCTTTGTTTTAGTTACGGTGTGGCAAGTGATCCGTACATCGTTTTGGAATTTCCAGATGGAACTCAGGTTACGCATGACACATATTATTGGGATTGGGGATATTATTGGGAGTGCTACGTAGATAATGTCGTTGATTTCTCTGCATGGTTGAGCGAGCAGGATTTGACAGATGAAGAGGTTGAATATTTAAAAGGTGGTGGCACGCATGTGTTGCTTGAATTGATAAATGAGTATAACTACCGAGAAAGGGAGGAAACAGATGAATAAGCAGGAAGCGATTGAAAGGATAGAAAGTAGAGCATTTAACATTGAAGATACTGATTTAGTTGTTGGTTTAAGTTTCACGAAGAATATAATCAATCAGATTAACGAACAACAGAAGGTTGTTATACCGAAGTTTGTGGCAACGTGGATTGAACACTGCAAACAAAGTAACCTAGATTTAGATAATGCTATGAGATACACAAGGGTAAACAATGCAGAAACAGGCGTGGAAGAATGGATTTATGAGAACCAAGAAACCTTCGCCCGTGCTTGGTTAGACGGCTACGAGGTCGAGCAGGAGCGGTTGTATACAGTTGAGATACCGAATCCGCATGCTCCTATTAAGTGTCATTCGAGATTAGCTAAAAATTATAAAGGTAAAGTTGTTCTAGAGGTGCAAGATTGGTTAAATATAACCGAATCATACAAACTCACCGAATCCGAAATCAAACAGGATTTCGAGTGGGCGTGGGATGCAGGGTTCTATGAACCTGTGGAGGTGGAGTGATGGCTGTTTGGGGAGTTTGTTTTTACTGCAGGCAAAAATACCAAGTCTACGGACCACAACTTTTTTGTAGCAAACGATGTCGAAAAAAATATTATCAAGCAAGCTCTAAATTTTGCCCTGTTTGCAATAAAGAATTTCAACCAAAAGGAAATCAAAAATTTTGTTGTAAAGAACACCGAATTTTATATGGTAAAAGGAAGGAGGCAACCGATGACTAACGAAAAACTAGGTGTGCTACTAACAAGTAAGGTAGGTACGTTCGAGTATGTCAGTAGAAGATTTACGATTAAGCAGTCTTATTTTAGTGATTTTGTTAAGGAAAATGCCTACAGATGTACAGAGGAAGAGGCAAGAAAAGATTTCCCACAATTCAGATGGGTAGCGTTGGAGGACCTATGACCACAGCAGATAAAATCAAATACATCCTGCAAAAGACAGGATGGACGAGAGACCAATTTGCGACCGAAATGGGTGTGACGAAGCTGTCTGTCTACAAATGGCTAGACGGACGACCACCGAGACAACGCATGTTGGATAAAATAGACGAGCTATACGAGCAAACTAAAGACACAAAACCTAAAGTACTAGCACAACGTGGCAAGATACGTATTTTGTATCCGTATTATAGCCATCAAAGACAGCTGTGGGAGAGGAGGTAAGATGCGGACGATTAAAGCAAGACTGAAATCATTGAGCTTGGTTGATAGCAAGATTAAATCTAAGCGATTAGAGATTGCTAGTCTACGCTCTGGTATACTGACTGCAGTGCAGTATACTGACGAGCCTAAAAGTGGCTCGCAGAAAAATAGCTCAGAGGAACTAAACGCTCGAATCATTGATCGGACAGAGGAAATCTATCAAGAGATTGAGCGTATCTACGATGATAGAGATAAGCTTGTCAAAGCGATTGATAGTTTAGAGGACCCGCTGCAAAGTCAGATATTACGACTTAAATATGTCAATGGGTATAGTTGGTCGAAAATTAAGCGAGAACTACCCATGTTTGCAGAGAGTACAATATTTGAGTATCATGCCAAAGGTCTCAAAAATTTAGAAAAAGTCACAGAGTTTTCGGAGTAATCCAGAGTTTTACTGTGCTATTATGATAACATCAGATACCGAGAAGAGATAAACGTTAACATTTCAGTCATTGTCAATTGACAGCCAATCTCCTTATACAATCGAACTCGGTATCTAAATCGGGAACATAGCTCAGCTGGATAGAGCATTCGCCTTCTAAGCGAACGGTCGCAGGTTCGAGTCCTGCTGTTCCCATTCACTGAATTGGTAGTTCGGGTTGGAGATTAAGTCACACAATCGTGTGGCTTTTTTGTATTTTCGTAGAAAGGTGGTAGAAAATTGAGCAAATTAACGCTTAAACAACAACGTTTTGCAGATGAGTATATCATCTGTGGAAATGCGACAGAAGCCGCAATTAAGGCTGGGTATGCACCAAAGGCTGCTTATCAAACAGGAGCCGAAAACCTCAAAAAACCTCAAATCAAATCGTATATCGACGAAAGACTTGAGGAACTAAAATCAGAAAAGGTTGCTGATCAACAGGAAGTGCTTGAATACCTCACATCGGTCATGCGGGGTCAGACTCAGGAACAGACCTTGTGTAGTATCGGAGAGCTTGGTCAACAGGTTATTGATATCGACGTTGGAGCCAAGGATAGAATTAAAGCTGCTGAACTGATTGGTAAGCGGTACGGTATC
Organism: Streptococcus sp. 2022WUSS037; assembly: GCF_044427225.1. Lineage (NCBI taxonomy): Bacteria > Bacillati > Bacillota > Bacilli > Lactobacillales > Streptococcaceae > Streptococcus > Streptococcus sp. 2022WUSS037. Next base: position 75,014 of record NZ_JAOTGJ010000005.1, read on the forward strand.
TGGACCGATAAACAAGAAATCACGCAAAAAAATATTGAAATCGTAGTAGGTGATTGGGATGCTGACGAAGACTAGACCTAAATTAAGCATTCAAATCTCAATCCCGTATCCAAGCAGGGTCTTTAACAAGCACATCTACGACAAGCTCTACGACTACTCGACCTTTACCGAAGTTCATTATGGTGGCGCTTCTTCGGGAAAAAGCCACGGGGTCATCCAAAAGGTCGTTTTTAAAGCTTGTCAGGACTGGAAACATCCTCGTAAGATTCTATTCTTGCGCAAGGTCGGGGCCACGGTCTACGATTCGATTTTTGAGGATGTTAAGCAATGTCTTGACTATTTTCAGATTCTAGATAAGTGCAAGGTCAATAATTCAGCCTATCGGATTGAGTTGCCAAACGGTGCTCAATTTATTTTCAAAGGCTTGGATAATCCTGAGAAAATCAAGTCTATCAAAGGCATTTCGGATGTGGTCATGGAAGAAGCGTCTGAGTTTACTTTGGATGACTACACCCAGCTTACACTACGCTTGAGGGATAAGAAACACAAAATGAAACAGATTTTTCTAATGTTCAACCCGGTATCCAAGGTTAACTGGGTCTACAATGCATTCTTTGTCAAAAAACCTAAAAATACCGTTGTCTATCAGACGACTTATAAGGACAATCGTTTCTTGGATAAAATAACTCGTGAGAACATCGAAGAGTTGGCCAACAGAAACGAGGCGTATTACAAGATTTATGCCCTTGGCCAGTTCGCAACACTGGACAAGTTAGTCTTTCCAAAGTACGAGCGTAAGCTACTCAACAAGGATAACATGAGGCATCTGCCGTCCTATTTTGGTCTAGACTATGGATTTATCAATGACCCGTCGGCATTCCTGCACGTCAAGATTGACGATAAAGCTCGCAAGCTCTATATTGTCGAAGAATACGTGCGGAAGAATCTGACAAACGACAAAATCTCTGAAGCAATCAAAGACCTTGGATATGCCAAAGAGGAAATTAGGGCAGACTCAGCCGAAAAGAAATCCAATCAGGAATTAAGAAACTCGGGTATACCTCGGATCATTGATGCTAAGAAAGGTCCTGGGTCAGTCATGCAGGGCATCCAGTATATCTTGCAATACGACATCGTGGTAGACAAACGCTGTGTGAAGACCATCGAGGAGCTTGAGAACTATACTTGGAAGAAAGATAAAGCAACGAATGAGTATATCAATGAGCCTGTTGATAGCTACAACCACTGCTTAGATGCGGTTAGGTATGCAATCCAAGATAGGATTTACAAGCAGAAGAAATCACAAAAAGAAAGATTAAGAAACGCTGTTAGAGCTTTTCGCTAGGAGGTGAGAAATGGAAGTAGACTTTTTGAAAGGCACTCGTTTCGTTCAGTTGGCTAATCAGCAGATAATTATGCTGCAGGAAGATTTTGATGCAATTGAATGGGCCTCACAAGAGTGGATTGAACAACTACAACGGTACGTGTCAACCCACAGAACTAACCAGCTGCCTAGGTTGCAGGAGCTAAAGCGGTATTATCTGGGAGATAACAACATCAATTACCGTCCAGCTAAGACCGATGAGTATGCTGCCGATAATCGTATCTCAAGCGATTTCGCGAAGTATATTACTACTTTTGAACAGGGGTATATGCTTGGTCAACCGGTAGAGTATGAGAACGCAGATGAGGAATTGTTAGCTAAAATCAAGGAATTCAGCGACCAGAACAACGAAGAGTACCACAATGTACTCATCAAGAAAGATTTATCAATCTACGGTCGTGCTTACGAATTGATTATGCCTTACCGGCAGGATGATAAGTCACAGGTCGTGGTGAAATTGTACAAATTTGATCCAGAAAAAACTTTTGTCATTTACGATGACGGATATGATAAGCAGTCTCTCATGGCAGTTAATTACTACAACATTGACTACGGCATGGGTCATAAAAAATCCATTATCAAGGTCTATACGGCAGACAGAATCTACACTTATGTTGACGACAATCAGCAGGTTGTAGGTATGGCGTTGACCAACGAGGAGCCTCATTATTTGAAAGGTGTCCCTATCAATGAGTATAGCAACAATGAGGATAGGACAGGGGCTTTTGAAGCAGTCCTGGACAACATAGACGCTTATGACTTATCGCAGTCAGAACTGGCCAATTTCCAGCAGAATAGCAATGATGCTTTGTTGGTTATCATCGGCAATCCTCACACGGGTAGTGAGGAAGATTTTGATGAAGACGGAAAACTCAATCCCAATGGAGCTTTGGCGGTGACTAAAAGCTTTAAAGAAGCTCAAATCGTGTTACTTGACGACAATCCTAACCCGGACGGAGCTCAACCGAATGCTTTTTATTTGGTCAAGGAATACGATTCGGCAGGGACAGAAGCCTACAAAAAACGGCTTGTCGCTGATATCCTTCGTTTTACATTCACACCAGACACCAACGACGACAACTTCGCTGGCACGCAATCTGGTGTGGCTATGAGATACAAACTCATGGGCTCGGAGAATTACCGAGGGATGTCAGAGAAACTATTCCGCAAGGGATTGATGAGACGACTGCGGCTTGCGGTCAATGTGTGGGCAATCCGTGGCTCAGAAGCAACGAATTACGATGCAATTAACCAAACGAATATCGTATTCACGCCGAACCTACCTGCGAACGATAATGAGTTGATTGAGCAAATCAAGGCTTTGTATGGCGTTATCAGCGATGAGACCTTGTTCAGCCTGCTATCTTCATTCACAGGGGTGGACGCTGAAGAGGAGTTAAAACGGTTGAAATCCCAGGAGCCAGAAGAGGAGTCACAACCACGGATTGTAGGTGAGAAAGATGACCGAGAGTCACAATGATTATTGGCAGAAGCGGGTCGATGATATCTTTAAACATCAGGATATGACTGATGAAGTTTTTTTTAAGGAGCTATCTCGAATCTATTCCGAAGCTTCTACGAGCTTACAAAAGGACTTGTTTGAGTTCTACGGTAAATACGCAGAGGATAGCAAAATAAGTTTGCCAGAGGCACGAGAGAGGCTTTCTCGTGTTGATTTGAGTGACTACCGCGCGAATGTTGAGAGATATCGAAAACAGGCCGAGAAAGACCCAGAACTACTTCGTAGGATCAACGAGCAGTATATGTCGTCAATGGCAACCAGGATGGATGTACTGAACATGGAAGTTGTCTATAAAATGGGTGTACTAATGGGTATTTTGGAGAAGTCGTTCGAAGGCTATCTGCGTTCCTCGGCAGAGTATGCGTATCGGAAAGCCATGGGTGGCAGGTCAGGTAATATAAACGAACCAGCACTTAAGGAAATCGTTAAGACTCCGTTCAACGGATACAACTACTCCCAACAATTGTGGGGGCACGTTGATAACTTGGCCAAAGACTTGAAAGATACTCTCAAGCGGGGCTTCATCCGTGGGGAACATCCGAAGGTGCTTGCAAGAGATTTGAGTGTTCGGTACAAGGTTGCTAATCATCGCGCTGAAACTTTGATAAGGACCGACGGCACCTCGGTCATCAACAGAGCTACCGCTCGTCGCTATTTGGATGCAGGCTTAGAATATTATCGAATACTGGTCCACATGGATCATCGCACGACCGAAATCTGTCGAAAGCATCATGCGGAGGACAAGCGCTACAGGTTGGATGAGATGAAGGTTGGGGTTAACGCTCCGCCTTTTCATTTCAATTGCCGATCTGGTATTGTACCAGATGAGGAGGAATTGGGTGGCGAGAATGGCGAATTTCTGCTTCAGGAAGTGGATATTAAAATTTCGAAGAAAGACTCTGATAATGCCTATTCAGTTAATCGCGAGTTAGTTAATTCCAAAGCATACCATGACAAATTCGAAAAATTACCATTTTCAAAGAGTAGCAGAGAAGCCCTATATTCTAATGGTAAGCGTATTTTAGAACATCGAGATGGCACGTTTGGAGAGGATTTAGTTGTATTGGATTACCGAACTGGTAAAGTCTTGACCGAGAACGTAACGGCAACTGAGGGTGGCAAGGTAGCGTTGAATCGAGAACAATACCAGAGGGTTTTAGATGCTCCGCATGGTGTTGTTCTGTTGCATAACCACCCCGAAGGTCGTCGACTTTCTAAGAGTGATGTTTTTAGTGCGTTCAAAGAGTCTTCGGTTAAAGCTTCGGTTGTTGTAGGACATGATGGAGAAGTCTATTACATTTACGACATTAATCGCTTTATTTCACTTGATTTGGAATTTGAAAAATTATATAATAAATATAAGGAACTCGGATTGCCTGAAGTTGTAGCCAACAGTAGAGCAATGGACGAAATTTACTCCTTAGGAGTGTTCAAATATGGACATGAATAGACAGTTTTTAATCCACGATGATACTCCAGAAGCAAAGTTAGCAAGACTTTGCAAAGAAGGAGTCTATACAAAAGAGATGTTAGTGGCGTGGGGTTTTAGCTTGGAAGCTATTTCGGAGCTATTCCCAGCTTAATTTATATGATTTAATAGCACCTAGAGAAATCTAAGTGCTTTTTTGTTGCTGAAATTTTTTAAATTTTTTCGCATTTTTACCATTTTTGCACTTTTGAAGGTTTACAATCAAGGACATGATAGCTATCAATCACTGTCCTTTGAAAATTGAATAATATTTTGAAGTTTTTTTCAAAAACCTCTTGACTTTTTGTGGCACAAGCTATATTATATTGTTGTGGCACAGAAAGTAGGTGATGAAATGAGCCCACGAACAGGAAGACCTAAGAGTGAAAAACCACTTAATGTTGAAGTTAAGGCAAGAATTGACACAGAGTTAAATAAACAACTGGAAGATTATTGTCTACAAAAAAAGACCACTCGTACCGAGGTGGTCAGAAAAGGCATAAAGTTAGTTTTAGGTCTGGAAGAAAACAAATAACGCATAACTCCTCTCCGCCAAGATTGCAGTTATACGTTATCCCTCGAAAGAAACTCTTTCTGAAATCATTATATCAGAAACGAGCTTCTTTGTCATACCCAAAGGAGTTTTTATTATGACTAAAAGTGATGTATTGGATAACTACGAAGAGTTATTAAACTATACAGAAGAAGTGAGAAATAGCTTGTTTATCTTAGAGAGATGGCTGTCTAAGACGCATGATAATTACGATGCAACAGTGCTTCGTGAGGAGTACAGCGCACTTCTCAATCTTGCAACAAAACGGTTAGATAGTCTTATTTTTGAACATACAACAATTATCGAAAATGCAATGAAAGGAAACTAATATGGAACTACAAATTTTTAAGAATGAACAGTTTGGGCAAGTACAACTTGTGGAGATTAACAATGAACCTTGGTTTGTTGGAAAAGAGATTGCTGAGATTTTAGCATACAAAGAACCTAATAAAGCTATTGCTAGACATGTTGATGAGGATGATAGGATGAAACATCCTATCATAGACAGTCTGGGTAGAAGTCAAGAGACTTATATCATCAACGAGAGCGGTCTATACTCGCTTATCCTGAAATCTAAGTTGCCACAAGCCAAGCAATTCAAACGTTGGGTCACATCAGAAGTCCTGCCAAGCATTCGCAAGCATGGGGCTTATTTGACTGACCAAATGGCATTTAACATCACTCACGACAAACAGGCATTAGCAGACTTGCTGTTGATGGCTGGTAATCAGTTGAAAGAGAAAGAAGCGATTATTCATGGTCTAGAAGCTGAAAAGTCGCGTCTGACGGTTGAAAATACCATTATGCAACCAAAAGCGGAGTATTTCGATGAATTGGTTGACCGTAATCTTTTGACTGGTATTCGAGAAACCGCAAAAGAATTAAAAATCAAACAGAAAGAGTTTGTTCAGTTCTTGCTTGATAAGAAATATCTTTATCGTGACAAGAAAGGGAAACTGCAGCCGTTTGCTGGCAAGTATGAAGACCTTTTTGAACTAAAGGAAAGTCGAAACGAAAAGACTGGTTGGGCAGGTACTCAACTCCTCATCACGCCTAAAGGACGTGAAACTTTTAGACTTCTGTTTATCTAATTACATAACCTAACCGTGTCGAATTCGATGCGGTTTTCTTTTTGTCCAGACCTTTGCCGATGACACTAAAAGCTGCACTGTTTCGCCGCCGGGCGTAAAACGAGATTATCGGTTGGCGGCGTAACCGCTGGAGGACAATTATGTCAGAAGAAATCAAAGAAGAAGTGTCAACAGAAACCGAACAAGTCGACACACAGGAGTCTGTTGATACCAAGCAGGAGCGGACCTTTACGCGTTCGGATTTAAGCAAGATGATTGCAGCTGAGCGTGCGAAGTGGGAGGCTGAACAAGCCCAAGCTCTTGAAAACGCTAAGAGTGAGGGAGAACGCTTAGCCAAGTTGTCGAAAGATGAGCGTGCCAAGGAAGAAGAGCAAAAACGGCTAGATTCCATCGCAGAACGAGAACGTGCGATTGCTGAAAAGGAGATGCGAATTGCTACCTTGGAAATCCTACAAGACGAAGGTTTACCGACAGAATTCTTAGATGTTGTTTTGGCTGATTCCGCGGATCAGGTAAAATCCAACATCTCAAACTTGCGAACAATCTTTGATGCAGAAGTTGAGAAGCGTGTAGATGCACGATTGACTCAACACAAGCCACGCCAGGGGAACACCCAGGGTGGATATACAAAGGCTGAAATCATGGCGATTTCAGATACCGAAAAACGCCAGCAATTAATTGCTGAACACAGACATCTATTTACAAGAGGAGGCTAAAATGGCTGAAACAAATTTGACTAAAATGAATGATCTTGGGGAAATCAAGACGATTGACTTCGTCGAAAAATTCTCCACAAATATCAAAGAATTATTGCAACTTTTGGGCGTGACACGGATGCTGCCACTATCCAGCGACATGAAAATCCAGACTTACAAATGGGATGTGGTAGAAAAGACTGACGCAGTTGGAGAAGGTGAAGACATCCCGTTGTCTAAAGTTACTCGCAAGAAAGCGAAAGAATTTACTGTGGAATGGTTTAAGCGTCGTCGTGCAGTAAGTGCTGAAGCGATTGCTCGTCATGGTGCTTCCCGTGCTATTGACGAAGCGGATTTGAGGTTGATGCGAAACATTCAAAACGGCATCAAGAAGCAATTTGTGACTTTCTTGGGCGCAAATCCAACTCGCATTGAATCTACCAGCTTGCAAAAGGCTCTAGCAGCATCTTGGGGTAAAGCTGCCACCTTTGAAGAATTCGACGGCGCGCCACTCGTTTCTTTGGTTAACCCACTTGATGTCGCTGATTATCTTGGCGATACCAAGGTCCTTGCTGATGCTTCAAATACCTTTGGCATGACCTTGCTCAAGAACTTCTTGGGTACTGAGAATGTTATCGTTTTGAACGCTATCCCACAAGGAAAAGTCTATACGACAGCAGTTGAAAACTTGGTTTGGGCATATTTAAATGTCAACTCATCAGACCTAGGAAATCTCTTTGCAGACTATTCCGATGAAACTGGTTTTATCGCAGCATCTCGTGATCGTCAATTGAAAAACTTGACTTTTGAGTCTGTATTCTTTGGAGCTAACACACTCTTCGCTGAAATCCCAGAAGGTGTCGTAGAAGCTACTATTCAAGCAACTGCACCAGGCGTTGGTGGGTAATTAAGATTAGGAGGATTCAATGGACAAGGCAAAACTCAAGGATGAAATAAAAATCTATAAAGGGATCGCCAGCACAGATACTGCTCAAGACGAATTGATAAATTTGGCTATTGGTGAGTCCATTGAACGCATCCTAGCTAAAATCAATGATTATAGCGAAATGGAAGTTTTGGATATCCCTTCCAACTTGACTTTTGTAGTTCGTGATGTAGCTATTAAACGATACAATCGCTTGAATAGCGAAGGGGCTAAGGCTGATAGCGAGGAAGGGCGGTCGTTTAATTGGGATAGCTATCTTGATGAGTACGATACAACCCTTCGTCGTGTTGCTCTCGGCCGTAGACAGACAGGTCGAGGTGTTGCTAGATTTTTCTAGGAGGTCAATATGATTTACAACGACCGTGTAGTTTTAATTCGAACAACAACCAAGGACGAATTCTTGGGGCAAACGAAAGTCAAGGTTGAATCCAAACCAATCCCTTGCATGAGAGGAACTCTGACGGACAAGGAATTTATTGGGGTGTATGGGAAGTATACTCTCGAAGCTGTGAAATTGCATTTACAAGGCAATCACATGGACATCCAGTCCGTTAAGTATAGAGGTAAAGAAAGAGCTATCGCAGGACTAAAGTATCACAAGAATAGCACGGTAATTTATTTATGAGTGTAACTTACCGCGTCAAAGGTCTAAAACGGTATCTTAACCAAGTCCAACAGATGCCTAAGCGAGCTCAGCAAGCTGTCAATAGGGAGCTTAGTCGGTCAAGTTTGAGGGTTGAATTGAGAGCTAAGGAATTGGCTCCATGGGATACTGGTTGGATGAGTTTGAGTATCTATAGTGCCCAGTATCGCTTTCTGGTGTGGATGGTATCTTCACCGGTTGATTATTCAATCTATGTCGAATTGGGAACTCGCTATCAATCCGCTCAACCGTTTCTCTTTCCTGCTCTCGAAGAGGAGTACCCAATCCTGATGAGAAATCTCAGTAAAATGTTTAGGAGGTAATGGAATTTGGTGTACCAAGTATCCACGGTGTATCTCAAAAGTGTCCAAGACAGACTTTCGAATCTGGAGTTGCCGATTCACTTAGAGCTTCCATCTCCAGATGTGCCCGAACCATTCATTGTCATTGGAACCAATTCCTCAGACTCTGGCAAGACTGCTCAAACAGGGGTACTTATCGAGGATATGACCGTGCAAATTGATTGTTTTTTGCCAGGGGATAGTAGGACCTACGCCGAAGAGATGCGTTCGAAAATAGTCCGTAGCCTTGGCAGAAACAAGCGTATTACAAGCAATGTGTTGCAGGACAAGTCGATTGGCCGTCTTGTCTATCACATTGTTGTCAAAATAACAGAAACTATTTATTAAAGGAGGACTGTAATGTCTGAAGAAAAGAAAAACATTGAAATCACGACTGCTAAGCCGATTACAGGAAATAAGATTTTCTACTTCATCCAATCGGTGGATGCAGAACTTGGCAGCGCTGCTATGTTGCCAGCCTATCGTACAGACGGAAGTACTACTCTGGGTGGTGAGTATCTTGATGAGCAGACTCAACAAGGGCGTCTGGTCGAAAAGTCAACAGATGAGCACTCTGTGGACCTAACACAGTATTTCGCTCCTGCTGATCCATCGATTGGCGTGGTAGAAGAGGCTTCTCGTACTGGTAAGAGCATTAAGGTATGGGAAGTAATTGCAGATGAATCGGTCAAGAAAAATGAAGGCGGCAAAGATTTGTATCCTGCTAAATTTGGATATGCTAAGGTTGCAGATTTTGAGCGAAATAACGCAGTTGGCGAATTCGTCGAAGTAAGTTGGACTGGCAATGTCATCGGAGCATTGAAAGATGGAATGTTCCCGCTTACCAAGGAAGAAATCGAAATGCTGAATAGTGTTTATGAATATCAAAATCCTGGTGAAACAACTGGAGACTATGACAATATTCAAAGTGCTCCGGTTAAGCCAGAACCTTCTAGCTCTTAATGATTGGTATTTTGTTAGGGTTGACTTAGGTCAGCCCTTTTATTTATTGGAGGAATAAAATGGAAATTAAAGTAAAATCAACTGTAGTGAATATTAAATTTGATTACGCATTGATGTTTAGCGTTGACAAAGAATTGGCTACACGAAATAAGGAAACAGGTCAAAGCAATAACGATGGCGTCGGGGCTCTATTCTTAAAAATCCTTAACAAGGAAGATTCTGGTATTGTGGACCTAATTAAAATTTCCATGCCTAAATCTGCTAAGAATGTCGCAGAGAACGATATCATTGCAGCTGTCGGCAATCACATCGAACATTTGGTCGTCGAAGAAGGGATGGAAATTGAGGCAGCATACGATTCTATCTTCAATGAAATCAAGCAAGAAATGGTTGATTCCGGTTTTTTCAAGAGCAAGATTTCGAAGTATTTGAAGAATTTGGAAAAGGCTCGTCGTTACTTCGAAACTCAGGAGGACTCAGAAATGCAACTGGAAGAGTTCGACGAAATTATTGGTACGATGAAAAGCGCTCTGTCTTAACAGAGTGTGCTAGACTCGGTCTGACAGACCTTGATACCATTTATTCTTGCAATAAGTGGGAACTAGATGCCCTACTAGAAGGCTTGAATTATCGGAAGTTGGATGAACAAGAGCATTTAGCAGAGTTAGCTCTGAACTTACGCTACACATTAAATGCTAAAAAAGTGTCTCCAAATAAGCTTTCGAAGAAAAAACAAAAAGAAAAAGTACGTAAAGCGTTCAATGCTTCGAAGAAAATAAAACTAAATGGGCCGACCGATATGTTGGCAAGAATCGAAAAATTAAACGCTCATTTTAGAAATAGATAGAGGTGAGAAATGGCTTTTGACGGAGCTATAAATGCCTATATCGGAGCAGATACGAAGTCATACGAGCAAGCCATGAATGAGATTGCTGCATCTACTCAAAAAGCTTTTCAAAAGGCTCAAGACTCAGCAGTCAACAGTTCAAATCGTTTGGTTCAAATGGTCGGGCAGGTCATGGCTCAATTGGCAAGCAACGGTCAATCTTTGGGTCAGCGTTTAGGCAATGCTTATTCGACCGGATTGAATCTTTCGCTTGGTGAAATTCAACGTATTGCTTCCAGGATAGGCGAAAAGATTCCTGAACCCATACGAAGTAGTTTTCGAAATGTAGCAAAGGATATTGTCTACCCATTCAAAATATCAGCAATGCAAATTAAAAACAATTTGCAATCTGCTTTTAATTTTGACATCTCCAAAGCTATAAAGACCCCGTCTGGGTTACTTAATCAGTTAGTCCACTTAGTTAACAATGTAACGGACAAAGTTACCACAAAGCTCTATAGTATTGGTAGTGTCTTTAATAACACTGCTGGGAACATGACCAGTCATGCAAAAGTTTTTGAAGTAATAGGTAGCGGAGCAAATTCTTTAGCTAAAAAGTTGAGAAATCTTCGAACTGAGATGGTTGCATCTCTTGGAAAATCTGCTCTTTCTGCAAGTGGCAAGGGTTGGACACAGATTTTTCTTGATATTGCCAAAGCAGCAACTGCCCCTAACGCCCCTATCAAAGCGCTAAAAGGGGTGGTAGATGGTACTGCAGCTGGTGTACGTGCGACGCTTGGAAATTTAGGGTTTGCATTTGAGGGGTTGGCGAATAAACTGCCTCAACCTTTCGATCGAGCTACTCGGAGTGTGAAGGAACTATTTAGAGCGACATTTGCAGATCTGTTAAATCCTCTCAGAACTTCACTCGGTGGAGTTGGAAATCTTCTTACAGATTTCTCGGGTCGTTTCACGTTTGTAAGTAAGCAAATTTCGAACACACTTGGCGAAAAGGCAACAAGTCCTATACTACAATCGTGGACAGCTCTGTTTTCAAAATTAAATGCAAAGGCAGATTCTTTTAACAATTCGTTTGCTGGTAAATTAACCAATACTGTTGGGAAGTTGTCAACAAAAGTCAGCCAAGGATTAGGTGCTGGTTTCCAAACTATGGGGAATAAAGCCGTCTCAGCCTTGACTGGCATTGTAAGTCATACGAATAGAGCTGCGAGCGCATCTACCAATTTAATCCAACAGGTTGCTGGTATCTCTCTTGCATACGCCGCATTTAACGGCATCAAGACAGCGATAGGTGGTGCTATTACCAAATCTGCTGACTTTGAAGCGAAATTGAGTAGCATCAAGGCTGTAACTGGCTCTAGTGCCGAAACGATGGCACAATTCAAGGATGCGGCAATTAAAGCTGGTGCTGAGACCGCATTTTCAGCGAGTGAAGCGGCGGATGCGATTGAAGAGTTATCCAAAGCGGGGGTGTCCACTAAGGATATCTTGGCGGGCGGATTAACAGGAGCTCTAAACCTAGCAACTGCTGGGGAACTTGATTTGAAGTCAGCAGCTGAAATTGCTTCGACTGCTTTGAATGCCTTTAAAAATGATAATTTGACAGTAGTAGATGCTGCAAACCAGTTAGCAGGTGCAGCGAACGCATCAGCAACAGATGTTGGTGAGTTGAAGTATGGGCTTTCCATGGTATCTGCAGTAGCGTCAGGACTTGGATTATCATTTAACGATACAACAAATGCTTTGGCTGTGTTTGCTCAAAACGGGCTTAAAGGCTCGGATGCAGGTACGTCACTCAAGACGATGTTGATGAACTTGCAACCGCAGACTAAGAAAGCTCGAAACTTGATGTCAGATTTAGGTCTGATTACAGCAGACGGTGCAAACCAATTCTTTACCGCTGAAGGTAAGATTAAGTCGTTTGCAGAAATTTCGGAGTTGCTGAATACAAAACTTGGTCATTTGACTGACCAAGAGAAACAGTTAGCGCTCAAAACTATGTTCGGCACCGATGCTGTTCGTGCAGCAACCATTGCGATGAACGAAGGTGCTGATGGTGCGAACAAGATGCAAGCCGAAATCAGTAAGGTAACTGCTGCAGATGTAGCTGCCGAGAAGCTGAACAACTTTAAAGGTGCGATAGAAGGACTTAGTGGGTCATTCGAAACGCTTCAAATTAAAGTCGGTAGTGCCATATTGCCGATTTTTACTGTCTTTGTGAAAGCATTAGACCGATTTATTGACAAACTAAGTCAATCTCAAGCGATTGATAACTTTGTCAATATGATGAGCAAGATTCCTCCAGTTCTGGATCATTTTTTGAACGGAACGAAGGTATCAAGCCAACAATTGGATGCTTTCAAGGCTAGCATTAGCAATGTTGCACCGGCTATTGCTTTGTTGGTCGGCTCATTGGCATTTGGTCCAGCTGTGGCAGGGTTGCAAATGCTCACGGCAGGACTAGGCGGTGTAGCTGTCGGAGCTCTGAAATTTGGTGGACTATTTTCTGGCGTGATATCCAGTGCATCGTCGGTTATCAGTTTACTTGCCGGCAAAATGACAGGCTTGCCAGCCACCTTTGGTAATGCTGCCAGCAAAGGACTGTCTGTTTTAGCTATGATGACACAAGGTATGTCTAGTGTCGTAAGCATAGCACTTGCTTCTGTCGGTCCTGCAGCTATCCTTGGAATGGTACTGGTTGGGCTAGGTCTTGTCTATAAAATGTTTGGAGACAAGATTGACGAAGTATTAACAATGGTACAGACCAAGGGGCCTGAAGTCATCCAACGATTTGTGACAGGAATTACAAGCGAGATTCCTCAATTAATCACATTAGGTTCTGAACTAATTGCTAAACTTGCTCAGACTTTTGCAGTCATGTTCCCGGTCATTGTCCAGGCCGGTGTAGATATTATCGGATCGCTAGTAAGTGGGGTTGGGCAAAATGCTGGTTCTCTCATTAGTTCGGCACTTACTGTTTCTACAAGTTTCGTTACAACTATTATCTCTGCCTTGCCTCAATTACTAATTATTGGTCTTGATTTTCTAAACAATCTTGTTTTGGGGATTATACAGAATATTCCTCAGATTAAAGAGTCTGCAACACAAATCATAACTCAGTTTACAAACGGGATTCAAAATGATTTGCCGACAATTATTGCTAAGGGCGCTGAGATTCTAACTAATCTTGTAAATGGTGCGATTCAACTATTACCTGTTGTGATAAGTTTAGCCGGTACAGTTATCACAACGTTGATATCTGGATTTGTTCAAAGCTTGCCGACCTTGCTTGGTACTGGTGTGACTCTCATTGTCACATTTGTATCCGGATTAATCCAAAATCTTCCAATGATTGTTCAAACAGCAATGGACATTGTTCAGTCGCTAATTGGTGGAATCATCCAAGCTTTGCCACAATTGATTGCTGCTGGAATCCAATTGATTGCACAATTGGTTGTGACATTGATTATGGGATTGCCTCAAATTATAGAGGCAGGGGTTAAACTTATCCTCGGACTCGGTCAAGCGATGTTAGAAGCTATCCCAAATGCTTTGTCTGGAGTTTGGGAAGGCATCAAGACAGGCTTTTCTTCAGTTTGGGACTTCTTGACTGGTAAGAGCTCGGAAACGACTGAAAAGGTTTCGACAGATGCTCAAACAATGACTACAAATGTTGCAACGCAAACAAGTCAGATGTCTACGAACACTAACGTAGATATGACAGCGATGTTGAACAGCATTAATCAAAATATGGGGCTTGCAAACATACAGGCTACCAACCAAGCTACTCAAATGGCGACTGGGGTTAATGGACAAACCGGAACGATGAGTTCACAGGCAATTCTTGACTCAATTGCATTAGCTAATGGCGTGACCTCAAACTTAAACACTGCCAACGTGTCCGCAACTTCTGCAGCTCAGACAATGGCTGATGGAGTCAATCAAGCTGCATCATCAATGAATTTGTCGGCAGTAAACGAAGCTTTAGGTCTGTCTGATGGGGTAACATCGAATTTACAAACGGCTCAAGCAAATGCAAATAATGCTGCATCGACCATGAATGCCACGGTCACTTCAAATATGACCTCGATGCAATCAAACGCAAGTAGTGCGACGAGCGGTTTGGCAAGTAATGTTACGGCCGGGTTAAACCAAGCCTCAAGTTCAGCGAATGCTTCAAGTGCGCAAATAGCTAACAATGTGACAACTAACTTTAATAAAGCTAAGTCATCTGTCGATAACTCCATGAAAGGTATTAATCAGACAGTTACAACTAGCTTTAATAAATTAAATGCTGATATTCAATCATTTGGCAATAAATTTAATTCAACATTTACCAATTCATTCCGCAAGGCATCTGACGTAGCTCGAAATGGCATGAACACCGTTCAAAACGCAGTTTCCAACGGCATGAACCAAGCGTTAAACGTTGCAAGAAACGCGGGTAATCAGATGATCAATGTTATGCGAAGTATAAGCGGAGGGATGAATTCTGCCGGCTACTATGCAGGCATCGGCTTTGCCAATGGCCTTGCTAGTTCTTCCGGTTCTATCTATGCTATTGCTAATTCAATTGCAAATAACGTTGTAAGTACTATTCGCAGGGCGTTAGACATCCATTCGCCGTCTCGAGCAACTTTCGCCTTGGGTGGATTTACCGGTGAAGGTATGTACAATGGTATGGCAGATTGGCTAGGGAAAATCGAAAGCATGGGTCAGCAATATGCCCAAGCTGTTACAGATCAAAAGTACGGATTAGAAAGTCACATCACCTCTACAGGTTCGATTTCCTCCAATGGAATTTCAAACTCTTTAGAAAGTTTGAGTAGTGAAATCTTAGAAAGTCAATTATCAGAGCCAGTCTTTGAAATCCACAATGAACTGGTTGGTGATGAGATTTACACCTCTGTCAAAGAAAAAGAATCAAGAGAATACCAAAAGAATGAATATTTTATTTATGAGTAGGAAGGGAAAATATGGATTTATTGATAAATAAAGAGGGTCTGGCAATCAGACTCTCCCAATTAGGTTTATACAACATAACTATCAGTGAGTCTTCTCCTGCTCTTGAACTTGATTCTCGAAAGGTGCGGGGGCGTTCTGGGAAAATACTAGCAGATGCAGTTTTTGTCGAAAAAACAATACGGGTTTCGGCAAGATTATCTTGCATCAGTATTGAAGACTTTGAAGCAAAAAAAGATAGTTTAAATGCCTTGTTAATGGATGATGAGGCATTTTTTATCACAAAATTGGTGCCAGTCAAAGATGATTTGTACAATTTTGAATTGCCTGGGCACACGACCGGGGATATAGTTGTCTCGGATTTGCCACACAAATCATGGCATTACCGATACCAAGTGCTTTCCGAGAATGGATGTTCTTATTCTTTTATAGGAAAATCGTCAGCAGGATTGAAGTATGATGTATCAATGTCTTTTGTCACGACGGGGCTACCGTTTGGACAGACCGTTCCGAGGGAACTTACGGTAACAAACAAGCTCATACCGTATAGCGGAACTGCTAAACTAAGTCAATTAGATTGGCCTTTTGAAGTTGAATTAGTTTCGGCTGGGGGTCAATCTAGTTTTTATTTTGAAATCGATGGAAGGCGATTTACTTTCGAACAGGCATCGAATTTGACGCTTGGTGATAAATTCAGGCTCAAGGGCATCGAAACGATTTTAAATGGTCAAAGCGTGACAGCTAAAACCAACCACGAATATTTCGTGATTAAACCAAGTATTGGAAAACAATCTCAAATTATCACAAATTTCAATGGCACTATTAAGTTTTTGAATTTTGTGGAATTGTATAAATAAGGAGGTGCTATGCTAACATTTTTAGATCACAAAGGAAATGAAATTGGCGCATTAACGACCTTCAAGTATACCAATTCCGTAAATGGCGAAAGGTCGCTTTCGGGGACTGTGCATGGAAACCTAGAGATAGAAAAGGGATGGGGTGTTCGATTTGAAGATGAGTATTACAAAGTCATTTACGCAAAACCAAAAAGTCTTGGAAAATTAAACATCGTTCAGTTCGATGCCGTCCATCAATTCTTCTGGGATTTTGATAAGTCTTCTGTCTATTCGGAATTGGATGGTAGTTATCCATTTCAAACTTTTCTGGATCATATTTTCAACGGCAGTGGCTACCGATACAACCTTGAAGTAGAAGTCGGAAGTTTACGAAAACAGAATTTTGGACTGAAAAAGAGACTTGAACTATTCAACGATTTGATAAAACACGCTGGTGTTGAATTCCATGTTCGCGGAAAAGTGGTTCGAATATTGGAACGGACCGGCACGGATTTATCTACGGTTGTCCGCAAAAAGTTAAACTTGAATGATCTAAGCATCGAAAAAAGAATAGGTGATTTTATCACTTATCAAAAAGGCCTAGGGGCTTGGCATGATGAGAATGACCATTCGAAGGGCAGACTTGAAGTAGAGTATGTCTCTCCGTTAGCAGCAATCTACGGCCGTTTGGAAGGCGAGCCATATGTAGATGAACGATTTTCAATAGCCGAGAACTTCCTGGAAGTGTTGAAAAAATCTGTTGAAGATAGCTATTCTATCTCGGTTCAGTTGACGATGGAGGACTTACACAAGGCTGGTTATCAATACACCAGACCGTTGGCTGGAGATTATATCACGGTCATTGACGAAGATATCAATTTTAAAGAACGTGTACGTATCGTCTCGTTTGAATCCGAATATGATATCAAAGGTCAAGTGATTGATCATACCGTCACTTGTAATGATATCGGGTCGGTTAAGAAACAAAGCGTTGGATATAGTTCGCTAAAGAGTAGTGTGGCTAATGTTTCAAAAGAGACAGAAAGCGCAATTCAAACGGCAAATAAAGCATTGGTATCAGCGGATGGCAAGTCTACTGTGTATTTTGGTACTGAGTTTCCACAGGATGTACCTAAAGGTACTTTGACAAAAGGCGACACTCTTTATCTTAAAGTCGGTGATAAAACCAAAATGTACTACTGGAATGGCGCAGAGTGGTTAGAACCGCCAGTGGTAAATGATGTCGAGGCTTTTAAAGAAAGTATCAATACTGAAATCGCCCAAGTCAATCAATCCATGCAATCCCAAGCCGATGAACATGACAGGCAGGTCGCAGGCATACTGTCCAAGACTCAGTCTGTCGAAGCCCTTGCCAACCGAGCCAAATCGGATGCAGCAAGCGCCATCGCCAGGGCTAACCAGGTCAAGACCGAGGCTATTGCAGATGCAAGGGCGCAGATTGCGACGGTTAGTCAAGCGTTAAATACTGCTAAGTCCGAGCTACAGACGGCAATTGCAAGTGCTGACCAAAAGGCTAGAGATAGCCAAGCAAGTGCCACAGCCTTGCGAAATGACCTTAACTTGCAGGCTGCTAAAATCTTGGAACAAGCACAAGCACAGACGGCTTTGACTAATCGAGTGACGACGGTCGAAACTCTGGCAGATGGTACTAAGACGACTGTTGCAGAGCTGTCTAGAACGGTCAATAAAACGACTGGTGACATAGCAAGTGTATCAAGTCGAACCAAGACTGTTGAGGACACTCTGAGCCAAACAAGGACCCAATACGACGCACTAACGCAGACTGTCAATGCCCAGACAGGGCAGATTGATAGTATCAATCGTAAGACCGCTGACTTGCAAAGCGGGATTGATGGGGTGACAGAGCGGTTCGAGAATTTGCAGGTCGGTGGCGAGAATTTGTTGCTTAACGCAGGGTTTGAGGGGGCTACCAACTCTACTGCATCCTTTACCGTGGGTGGCGTCACTTATATTGCAAAGCGAATTCCAAATTGGCATGACCTATACAATAGTGGTGTTGCAAATCCAACAACATCTTATCATGCTATCTATAGAGAGTCTTTCGAGGGGAAAGGCCCTGTAATAGAATTCAACGAATCTGACGGGTCGCGAAACTGGAAAGCTATTTCAGCTATATTAGACACAAAAAGTTTGACTGTTGGTGGAAACTATATGTTTTCTGCAGATATATATTCTACTGGTACAGGTACTAAAGTTTGGTTTGGTTTTTATTCTTACAATAAAAATGGTGTGCGAAATTTCCACTCAGGTCAAGCCACTATCAATATTAGTACGATAAACAAATGGCATAGAGTTGCTGGACAGATAAAACTCAATGAAGACATTGATCTTTCGAGAGGTACAAATTTCTATATCTATGCTTTCAATTTTACAACTAATTCAATCCTGTATTTAACTAAGCCAAAACTGGAAATCGGGACTGTTGCAACAGCTTTTAGTTTAGCTCAAGAAACCATCCGCTCAGAAATCGCTACCTACAAGCGCACCGCAGAGGAATCTAGTGCAGAGCTGTCCCGCCAAATCCAACTGGTTGACGGTAAAGCAGTAGGTGCCAAGACTTACGCCCAGCAGACGGCTGATGCAATCAAGACAAGGCTGGAAAGTTTAGAAATCTATAAGAATGCGGAAGGGGCTAGAGCTGAGCAGTATCTGACGGCTAGTCGGGAGGAGACAGCGAGACAGTTAACTGCCGAGCGTACCGCGATTGCTACTAACTACGTTGCCAAGTCTACCTATGACGAAAATGTCCGCGGAACAACGTTGAAACTCAATGATATTAAGACGACCGCTGACACTGCCAAGCAAAATCTAGCGACTTATCAAAATACAGTTGACCGCAAATTGACCGAGCTAACATCAACCACGCAGACGCTTGACGGGAAAATCAATACTGCAAGTGCAAAAATCACTCAAAATGCTAACGAAATAAGCAAACGTCTGACAAGTACACAAGTCGATAAAGCAATCACAGATAAAGGGTATCAGACTAAGAGTGATGTTGATAATAACATCACAGGTCGAAGCTACATTACCAGCAGCGCCCTACAACCTTATGCATTATCAACGACTGTGCAGAATCTTGTGCAAGAGACAGCTGGTAGCTTTGAACGTCAGATTACAGAAACAAGAGGTCTGATACCGACGGAAGTCAATCAAAATCTTTTTGATGTTGTTTTTAGTGATTTAAGAGCAACTGGAGGTGCTAGCTTTGTACAATCTGATGATGGTTGGATTGAGGTTACGATTAAAAATAGGTGGTCTGGCTTCTATTGGCTTTATTCGGATAATATAAAACCGTCAGAAAAACAATATGTGTTGAGCTATGAGGCTTACCTAGTGGATACAGTCGCAAATACTGCTTATCTTGAGACGGACTTTGGCAGTCCAGACCAGTCTTTACTTATCGACAAAACACCGAAGCGTTATACAGTTGTATTAAATAGACCTGCTAATATCTATAATTACATCAATTTTGTGTGTAATTCCTCAGAAACTGGTAAAAAATTTAGAATTCGAAATATTAAGCTTGAGGAAGGGATTGTTGCGACTCCTTACATTGCGCCATTTCCAACAACAGTATTGTTTAATACAGTCAAAGACACCGTAGATGCTCACAAGCGCCTCATTGGCAATGGCGATAGCATATCGCAAGCAATCCAATCTGCAAACAAATTTGAGCGGTCTATTTCAAGCGGTGGTGACATTTATCAAGCGATTGAGACGGCTAAAGGACTAGTCACAGAGGTATCTGGTACTAATGGACTTAAGACGCAGGTTAGTCAACTAAATAACTCCTACGCTATCAAGAATCTTACTAGCGCTGGCAACGTATTAGGACAAATCAACCTCAATCCGGACGGTTCTGTCCGAATTAATGAGGGGCTTATCAGCATTGGAACTAAAACCTACATCAAAGACGGTGTTATCGCATCGGCAAAAATTGCAAATTTAGACGCTGGCAAGATTACATCTGGCTATTTGGATGCCGCACGAATTAGAGCGGGTGCTATCGATGGTTCAAAAATTGCATTTGACGAGGCATTCTTCAACGGATTGACCGCAAACCAAGCCTACTTGAAGAAATTGTTTGCCAAGGATGCATTTTTGACGGCAGTCCAAGCTGTAAGCATATCCGCTAGTCAGATTTCAGGCGGAATCCTGACGGCAACAAACAGAGCAATGCAAGTCAACCTAAATGCTGGTCAAATTATGTACTACACAGGCCAAGCAGCACTCAAGCGTGTTTTAACTGGATATCCTACCCAGTTTGTTAAGTTTGCAACAGGTACGGTTTCTGGCAAAGGGAATGCAGGAGTGACCGTAATTGGATCCAACCGTTGGAATTCTGAATCGTCAAATGACGGTGGATTTGTCGGTATTCGTGCTTGGAATGGTGCAAATATAGATTCATTGGACTTAGTTGGAGATGAAATCAGATTGGCAAGCTCTGCTTTTGATAATCCTGATGGTTGGGATGTGAAAACCCTTGATTCTGGTCTAAGAATTGCACCTCACAATAGAGCAGCAGAGCGGAACAGTCGAATTGAGGTTGGAGATGTGTGGCTTATGAAAGGAAATGGAACCTATTCATCATTACGTGACATTCTCAATGCTTTCAATGGAAACTTCTCAAAAGGTCCAAATGCTAATTCTTATACTTACTACCCTAATGGATTCTAAACTAGAAAGGAATAATATGACTCAAGAACAACAACTCATCCAAGCTCTACGCTTGACGATTGATGAATTAACTAGCAAGCTAGCCGAAGAATCAACGACGAAGAATATGCTAGCTGTGCAATTGACAGCTGCTGAACAAGATAAACAGGTCTTGTCTCAACAAAACAATCAATTGCAAGAGCGAGTTTCCGAATTGGAAGCTCTACTCGACGAACAAACTAAACCGGAAATCATTGAAGGAGAATAATCATGACTGAAACTACTAACAACACATTACTTAATTTGGAAGAAACTACACAACCATTTGACCTTGCGACTGCGCTGACCTATATGAAAGAACACGGAGAATTTATCCGATGCAAATCCGCTAATCAAGACTTTTATATGTATCGCGACGTGCAGAAACGTCCTGCAATCGTAAATGGGCGTCGCAAGTTTGTGGATGTGGAAACCATCTGGGCCTTTAATCAGTGGGGCGGTACCGCTGCGACAATTAATATCGCTGATATGCTCAACGAGGAGTATTGGATTATGAAATTTGACGAAAATGGCAACCCAGATTGGACAGACCCACAAGGGGCAGAATCAACAGAGGTCTAGCCTATGCCAGATAACATTTTACACATCATCGGAGCGGTGGCACCTACCATTGGTGTCATCGCTACTGGTGGTTTTGGCTATCTTGCAGCACGTTCTAACAATCTCAACAAGACCCAGTTTGGTGAGCTCAAGCAGGGTATGGAAGACATCAAGGGTGATGTGTCCAACTTAAAGAAAGTTGCAGATGACAACCAAAACAGCCTTAGCGATGTCAAGGAAGAGGTAGGCACGCTTAAAAATAGCAGTCGCAGTAGCCGTCGGTACTTGTTGTATAAGGACTTGGAAACGGCCATCGAGCGAGGATGGACAACTCTTGAAGAACGTCGGGAAATCGCCAAGCTGTTTGAATCGTATAAGGTTTTAGGCGGCAATGGCGAAATTGAAACTATGTATGGCATCTATTGTGAGTTGCCATTGAAGAAGGAGAATTGATATGAATCAACTTACTGAACTTATTATTGGCTCGGCTACAGGTATTTTTGCTATTGTAGCCGGAATGATTGTCCATGAAGTCAAGAAGTATCTGATTGCAAAAGGTGGTAAGCGCGCAGTCGAAATCACAGAGATTTTGGCACGGAACGCTGTCAACGCAGTTGAGCAGATTACAAAACTAGACCAAGATAAACACGTCGATAAGCTAGATATGGCTAAACGTCGTGTAACAGGTCAGTTGGCCAAGTACAATATCTATATGACTGATACACAGTTAGAGACCTTTATTGAATCAGCTGTAAAACAGATGAATGATAGTTGGAAAGGAGAAGACAATGACAACAGTAAATGAAGTAGTCAATTTTGCTAAAGACCTAGCCAATCGTGGTCAAGGCGTAGACTATGATGGCTGGTACGGCAACCAGTGCGTCGATTTGCCTAACTGGATTTGTGGCAAATACTTTGGTAAAGCTCTTTGGGGCAATGCCATTGATTTGATAAAGTCAGCCAAGCAACACGGGTTTGAGGTGCATTACATGCCGACCTCAGAGCGTCCACGCCCGGGAGCTATCTTTGTCAAGAATTATTGGGCTGGCGACGGTATCAACTATGGGCATACGGGTCTGATTATCGGAGTCAGTGGCAATACTGCCCAAACTATCGAGCAGAACCTAGTTGGTAATCTGTCTGTCGGTGGTCCTGCTCAGTATTCTAGTCAGCAAATCAGCAATCTTGTTGGCTGGTTTTATCCACCTTACAGCGACTCTACTGCAGTGGCGACACAGGCAAGTAGTGGCAATCTCGGTAAGGTCAAAGACGAGCAGGGGACAATGACCGTTAAAGTATCTCTGCTCAATGTCCGAGACAAGCCTGGTCTAGACGGTAAAGTTGTAGCCACTTACACTTATGACGAGCAATTTAACTATGATTCGGTCTATATTGCCGATGGATACATTTGGGTATCGTATGTTAGCCGTAGCGGTGTACGTCGCTATGTAGCAGCAGGAGAGGAGTCGAATCGGCGTAACGTGGTGCCTTATGGTACGTTTAAATAGATTTTCAGCCCAGCGGTTTGCTGGGCTTTTTTTGTTTGACAAAATCGCAAATTTGACAATAATGGTTACAAGATTTGGTTTCTATTTTGACAAAATGGGCAAAATGACAGAATATGAGTCAGGAGTAAAGGGTTTTATTTTGCTAATGAAATGACATGTAACTCGCCCCAAATCTGCCCCAAAAGTTTAAAAAAATGAGTATAGATAAGTTGATAATGCCATAAAAAATGGCGAATATCAAGGTGTTTTTTAGATATGCAACAACTTGTATTGCTATAAAATTCCTGCAGGGGAGATAAAAACACGACAAAAACCCTTGATGCACGAGCCCACTGAAAAAGTCTCCAGTTACTCCGACCCTTATAAAAAAAAATAGGAATTCTCCTAAATGATTGGGAGAATTCCTATTTTTCTATTCTTCCTTTTGGTCTATTAAGGTCATAATTCGCTTCATATTGACTACAAATATGGTGGTGGCTGCTTGTAATTCCATGTTGAAAAGACCTGATGCTCTGGCGACATCAAGACCGTGTCTTTGTTTCAATTCCGCATTTTTAGCTTCAATCTTGTAACGGTTTCTTGCCATTTCTTTGAAGTAAGGTGTTTCCTGGAATCGTTTTTGAAAAAGATGCTCATGACTCTTAATCGTAACGGAATAGGTCTTAGTCTGTGCACCTTCTTTATAACAGCCCTCTTTACTAGGGCAAATCTTACATTTTTCCACATCAAAGTAATGGGTAATAACCTGATTACTATTTTGATTTTTCTTACCCGTCCGAGCTTTTCGAACAGCCATATGTCCTTGAGGGCAGACAAAAAGCCCCGCATCCTTGTTGTATTCAAAGCAATCGCCT
>NZ_JAOTGJ010000006.1:0-78178 GCF_044427225.1 Streptococcus sp. 2022WUSS037
CCGCAAACCAAGTAGACTTGACCTAAATCACTGAGTCGGATGGTCATAGTGCAGTACCTTATCCAAGATTGTTTCTAATATTTTTTGGTTGATAGAGTGAAAGAATGTGACTTCCACTTTTCCGAGATGAATTTTCATCAGAATATCATTTCTGCCTTTCTTCTCAAAGCGGCGAGATAGGGGAATAGTCAATGGGACGATGGGGTGTGACATAATAAATCCTCCAGTTTTGTTTTTTATAACAGTATACAGGAGGAGGGAGTGATTAGATAGATACCTTGTTATTGGGCGGTTACAATACATTGTCCGAATGAGACGATGTATGGAGGCAATCGTATGTGGCTTCGTAGAAGTCGTTTGCGATTGTCTTTTTCGTTTCTCATAAAAGTCGGCGATATGGCAAGGACTGGTGTGACTGGCTGAAGCGATATTGTGAATACATTTGAACAGAATCTTTCTAGCGTAGGGATTGCCACGCTTGGTAATGTGTTCCTTAGCGAGGAAGTTGCCAGATTCATAGTGTCTCAGATCAATACCGATAAAGGCATTGATTTGATTGGCAGACTGAAAACGGCGAATATCTCCCAGTTCACCAATAATACTTGTTGCAGTAGTCTCAGCTATTCCAGGAATAGAGAGCAGAATGTCATATTCAGGTAATGGCTGAGCTAGTTCCACCATTTGGTCTAGGACAGTTTGTCTCTGTTCAGAAAGCCGAAGCAATTCTTTTCCATAGTAACGAACCTCTTCCAGCATTGGAGAGGTTTTCTTGACGGCACAATAAGATTGATTAGCTAGTGCTATCAGCTTCTCAGCTAAATACGCCACACGCTTGTCCGAAATACGTTTTGAGGTGGACTGACGAATGCTCTCTAAGAGTTCGTCCTTGCTTAAATCAAGCACGAAGTCCTTGTAAGGAAACGCAGTAACTAAGTTCCAGTATTGTTCCCCAGTTGGCTTTGATAAGACAGTCTCTATCTCTGGAAACGTGACTTGCAAGACCTTGTGCAGACGGTTTTTAGCTCGAACGATGTCCTCAGCTAAGTTCTGATAGAAGCGACTTAAATCTCGCAGTTCTTGATAGACTTCTTCTTGGACATAAGTGGGTTTACGATTCAGCACAAATTGAGATTGAGCCAGTTTTTCGGCGTCAATTTGATCTGTTTTCCGCACACGCAAGCTATCCAGTTGCTTCTTAGCTTCTAAGGGATTAAGCCGTGTATAAGCGTAGCCATGTTCATCCAGAAAAGCTTGGAGACGACGAGAATAGACACCTGTTGCTTCAAAGATGATTTCTGGCTTATGGACGGTTTTCAAATCGCCAAGTAGCCGAGCAAAGCCTAAGGCGTCATTGGACATGGTATAGCCATGAACTTTCTCACCATTGACTAGAATGGCCACTTCTGAACTTGCCTTACTCACATCAATCCCAAAAACTGCACGCATGATATTACCTCTTTGTCTTGAATGATTCCTTGTTTTAGTGATGTCATTTTCAATACTCGACGTCTGGCGTCCCACATACTTTGATAACATTCTTTCTAAAACAGGTGTCTTGCCAGTTTTTGATGCGACGTCTAGCGTCAAAAGAGTTCTCGACTTAACAAGACACCTCTACTTTAACATAAAGAAAAAGTAGTGACTACTCTCTCCCGTCGGAGATTTCCTCACTACTAATCTTAGTATGTTTTTGTTTTTTTTGAATCAAAGAAGAACAGCTACATCATGTAACTGTTCTTTTGTTGATTATTGGCGAACTTCTAGAAGTCCTAAATCTCCATCTTCACGTTTATATAATACGTTTGTAGTACCATCATTTGCATCAGTGTAAATGAAGAAGTCATGACCTAGTAATTCCAATTGGAGAATTGCTTCTTCTATATCCATTGGTTTTAAATCAACCTGCTTTGTTCTTACAACTTTTACTTCGTCTTCTGTTTCTTCAACTAAATCTTCTGCAAATACTTGACCTGTTGCAACTTTTTGGCGATGTTTTCTTTCAATTTTTGTTTTGTTACGACGAATTTGACGTTCAATCTTGTCTACAACCAGATCAATCGAACCGTACATTTCCTGTGATACATCCTCAGCTCGAAGTGTCATTGAGCCAACTGGAATTGTAACTTCAACTTTTGAGCGCTTATCACGGTAAACTTTTAGATTTACTTTCGCATTCAATTCTTGATCTTCATTGAAATATTTCTCAATCTTTGCTACTTTCTCTTCTACATAAGTACGAAGTGCTTCTGTAACTTCAAGGTTTTCTCCACGAATACTGAATTTAATCATATTAGTACCTCTTTCTTGGCTTTCGCCTTTCTTCACTATAATTATACCACATTACAAGAATATTGCAACCGTTTTCTTACCTTGCAAGTGAAAATGTTTTGATTTCTTTCTGTCCGGTTTTCATGAAAAGACTTGTGACAAGCTGGATTGTAGCTCCTGTTGTGTAAATATCGTCGATTAATAAAATTTTTTCTGGTAGATTTTTTTCATCTAGTAGGTAAAATGTTTGTTCTGTTTCTAACCTCTCTTCTCGACTTTTAGAAGATTGCTTTTTACTATCTCGTTTGCCCAGCAACTCTTGATAAGGAATCTTAGCAGCTTCTAGTAAACCAGTAACCTGGTTAAAACCTCGTTCTTCCAATCGTTCTTGACTGAGTGGAATGGGAACGATGGTGTAATCCGAAAAATCTGCTATTGCTTCTTTGATTTCTCTTGCAAATATTTTTCTGAGAACATAGTCGCCTTGAAATTTGTATCGGCTAAAGTATGCCGCCATGGCTTCATTGTACTGAAAAATGGCCGTGTGGGATACTGATTTCCCTTGGCTTAGCCAGTAGTGACAATCCTTGCAGCTTCCTTCTTCCCCGCTTTTAAAACAATATGGACAGTGTTGCTCTGCTATTTTTTCAAAAGTAGCAAGACAATCATGACAAACTCCTGACTGGGTTTTGCCAAAGAAAATAAGCTCAGAAAAGGTTTGTCTGGTTTTCAAGTTTTGAGTACATAGTAAGCAGTTAGACATAGCCGGCCTCCTTGTTCATTTGTTTGATTTCAGCAATGGCCTTTTCAATGGAACGGGTAGACCCCTCGTGGAAAAACTGGAGTAGGCCAGTCGGACGATCCATACTCCTGCCGACTCGACCTGCAATCTGCACAAGACTGGACGAGGTGTAGAGGTAATGATTAGCTTGGACAACGATGACATCAACACCAGGGAAGGTTACCCCACGTTCTAGGATTGTGGTAGAAATTAGGATTGTAATGTCTTTATTGCGAAATCCTTCTACTACTTCAAGACGATTTTCTGTTTGACTGGATACAAAGCCAATTGTTTCATCTGGAAATGTTTTTTCCATTATCTTAGCAAAATTTTGACCTTTGGAAATTTCTGGTACAAAAATGAGCAAGGGAAAGCCTGATTTTCTCTGTTCTTGGATTGCCTTCGTAAGTTTGGGGACCAGTTTATTTTGCTTTAGGTTGGCATCAAACTTGGAAAACCAAACCTTTTGTGGCACAACAAGTGGATTTCCATGAAATCGTCTCGGTAGACTGAGCCGTTTTAATTTGCCTGTTTTAACTTTTTTATCCAATTCATCTGTTGATGTTGCTGTCAAAAATACTTGAACACCGTCTTCCTTGACCGCATTATCTGCCGCTCGATAAAGCATGGGGTTGTCTGCGTAGGGGAAGGCATCTACTTCATCAATCAAAACCAAATCAAAGGCCTGATAAAATTTTAACAACTGATGTGTCGTTGCAACAACGAGAGGCGTTCGGAAATAGGGTTCGGACTCTCCGTGTAAGAGACTAATGGGGACTGAAAAGTCATTTTGCAGTCGTTTATAGAGTTCGATGCAGACATCAATTCGTGGACTGGCTAGGCAAACTGCTCCGCCTTTATCAATCACAGAGGCAACGGTGTGGTAAATCATTTCTGTCTTGCCAGCACCCGTTACGGCATGAACCAAGGTCGCTTGTCTTTTTTCAACATTTGCTAGCAAGCCGTCAGAAATCCCTTGTTGCCAATCGGTTAACGTCCCCTTCCATTTCAAACAAGAATTTACAGGAAATTCTTGCTGTGGAAAATGGTAGAGTGTTTCATCTGACCGTACTCTGCCCAAAAGCAAGCAGGCTCGACAGTAATATGCTTCGTTTGGCAACTTGTTTTCTTCTTCAAACACTGTTCCACATCGAAAGCAGGCTTTCTTTTCTGAGAAGTTCGCAATTGAAACTGCCCTTTCTCTTTCTTTTGCTGTTAATTGGTATTTGGTAAATAATCTTCCATAATAATTTTCTAATTCTTTCATCACTTATTTATTCGGAATTTCTTGTCAGTTTTTAAAAAAATTAGTACAATTTGGTTATGAAAGAATTTAAAACAATTAGAGAAGATGGTATTGTTGAAGAAGAAATTAAAAAGTCACGATTTATCTGCTTTATGAAACGAGTGACCAGCGAGGAGGAAGCTCGCGACTTTATCAACAAAATCAAGAAAGAACATTACAAGGCTACTCATAACTGCTCTGCTTTTGTCCTTGGAGAAAATATGGAAATCAAGCGTTCCTCAGATGATGGAGAGCCGTCAGGAACTGCTGGTGTGCCAATGCTGACGGTTTTAGAAAATCACGAACTGACCAATGTCGCAACGGTGGTTACCCGCTATTTTGGCGGCATCAAACTGGGTGCTGGTGGTTTAATTCGTGCTTACGCTGGAGCCGTGGCTAATGCAGTCAAGGAGATCGGTGTTGTGGAAGTCAAGGAGCAGGAAGGTATTTCCATTAGTATGTCCTACGCCCAATACCAAGAGTTTGCCAATTGGCGAGCTGAGCAAGGTCTGGAAGAATTTGATACCCAGTTTACTACTGAAGTTTCAACCATGATTTTTGTCGATAAAGAATTCCTTGAACAAACATTAGCAAGTCTTACTGACTTTTACCACGGAAAAGTATTCGCGGAAAAAGCTAACTCTCGAATCGTTGAGGTACCTGTCTATTAAAAAAAGCTATCGGCGAGATAGTTTTTTTATATTATCCTTTTTTGACTTTCTACTATATAATGTATAATAACATTATTTGGAGGTGCCTTATGGCTATTTATCAAAATATTACGCAATTAGTTGGAAAAACTCCGATTATCAAACTTAACAATATTGTACCTGAAGGAGCTGCTGAGGTCTATGTCAAATTGGAAGCTTTCAACCCAGGTTCTTCTGTAAAAGACCGTATCGCCTTGGCTATGATTGAAGATGCTGAAAAGGCTGGTACAATCAAACCTGGAGATACTATTGTTGAGCCAACAAGTGGTAACACTGGTATCGGTCTTGCTTGGGTTGGAGCAGCAAAAGGTTATAAGGTGATTATCGTCATGCCTGAAACCATGAGTGTTGAGCGTCGTAAGATTATCCAAGCTTATGGAGCTGAACTCGTCTTGACTCCTGGTAGCGAAGGGATGAAGGGGGCTATCGCCAAAGCAAAAGAGATTGCTGAAGAAAAAAATGGCTGGGTTCCTTTCCAGTTTGCTAATCCATCCAATCCAAAAGTTCACGAAGATACAACAGGACAGGAAATTTTGGAAGACTTTGGAACAACTGGTTTAGATGCCTTTGTATCTGGCGTTGGTACTGGTGGTACCGTTTCAGGTGTTTCGCATGTTTTGAAGACAGCAAATCCAGATATTGCTATCTATGCTGTCGAAGCTGATGAATCAGCTGTCTTATCTGGTGAAGCACCTGGTCCGCACAAGATCCAAGGTATTTCGGCAGGTTTTATTCCAGATACTTTGGACACTAGCGCCTATGATGGCATTATTCGTGTCAAATCCGATGATGCCTTAGCTACAGGTCGTGCTATCGGTGGAAAAGAAGGATTCTTAGTTGGTATTTCTTCAGGTGCAGCAATTCACGCTGCTATCGAAGTCGCTAAGGAGTTGGGAACTGGAAAAAAAGTGTTGGCAATCTTGCCTGATAATGGTGAGCGTTACTTGTCAACAGCTCTTTATGAGTTCAATGATTAAAAAGAAAGAAGGTTAGGAATGCATCCTATACCTTCTTTTCTTTGTGTTCTTTGAGATAGCCTTTAGCTTCCTCAATCCATTTCGGAAGTTGTTTTGCTAAAGGGGAAAAACCAATTTTATTCCGTTCATTTGTAAAACGATGATGACGCGGAATTTTTTGTTGTTCTTCTTCTAAGGTCCGGATTGATAAACTAGCCTTTTCAGTATATTCATCAAAGTCGACTACCTGTACCAAAACCTCTTGCCCCAATTTTAAATGATCATAAATATTATCAACAAAACCTGTTTTGATTTCCGAGATATGGATTAGGCCCGTCGTCCCATTCTCTAATTGTACAAAGGCTCCATACGGCTGAATGCCCGTTACCGTCCCCTTGAGTTTATCTCCGATTTTCATCTTAATCCTCTATTTCGATGGTCTCAATTACAACATCTTCATGTGGACGATCTGCTGAATCTGTTGCAACCGCTGCGATAGCATCCAAGACGACGAAGGAGTCTTCATCAACTAGATGACCAAACACTGTGTGGCGTTGATCTAGATGTGGTGTCCCGCCATTTTTGACATAGGCTTCTGCAACTTCTTTAGGCCAACCGCCTCGTTCTAATTCTTTCGCATTGTATGGGAAGTTTTGGTTTTGAACGATAAAGAATTGGCTTCCATTTGTATTTGGTCCTGCATTGGCCATTGACAAGGCTCCTCTGAGATTAAAAGCTTCCATTGAAAATTCATCTTCAAACGCAGTACCATAAATAGATTCACCACCCATACCTGTTCCGGTTGGATCGCCACCTTGAATCATAAAGTCTTTGATAATACGATGGAAGATAATTCCGTCATAATAGCCATCTTTAGAAAGAGCTACGAAATTTGCTACAGTTTTGGGTGCAATTTCAGGGAAGAGTTTTACTGTTAACTTACCATGGTTAGTCTTGATATGCGCAACTGGTCCTGTAACATTTTCCAAATCTAATTGCGGGAAATATTTTTCTTTTTCTACCATACCTAATTTCTCCAAGGCATCAAAAATGCCATCTTCTTCTACTTTTTTTGTGATATAATCTGCATGCTTTTGCAGTTCTGGATGCGAATGCCCCATAGCGATACTAATTCCTGCATAATCGAATAACTCAATATCGTTGAGTCCATCTCCGAACACTAGGACATTTTCAGGTTTCAGGCCTAGTTTTTCAACAACCTTAGCAACACCAGTTGCTTTGGAAGAGCCTTTTAGCACAATGTCCGATGAAATAGCATCCCAACGAACACTACGCAATTCCGCTTGCAACTCTTCTGGAAGTTCTACTTCGTGACCATCTTTCTCGAAAGTTAGCAATTGGTAGATGTCATTTTCTTTATAAAAAGTTGGGTTTGTTTCCAAACCTTCATAAATCAAGTCAATTACTTGACTAATGCGGTCAGTTCGTGCAGAAAGTGTCCCTTTTTGACTACCAAGCATACCATATTCGATTCCAATTTCTTTAGCCCAATTTAATACAGATTCTACTAAATTTTGGGGCATCGGCTGATGGTACACTACCTGACCTTTGGCATCTTCTACGTAGGAGCCGTTAATCATAGCGAAAAAGTCTGGCTTTAAGGCCTTGATTTCTGGCACCAAACCATAAGGAGTTCGTCCTGACGCAATTCCTGTCAAAATTCCCTTTTCTTTTAGTGATTTGAAAACCTGCTGAATTGATTCAGGAATGTAGCCTGTATTCTTTACACGTAGCGTGTCGTCAATGTCAAAAAAGACTATTTTTATTTTTTTTGCCTTATATCTGAGTTTTGCATCCATATAATTCCATTATCCTTTGGTTGAAAATTAACTAATTTTCATTATACCACTATTGGTCCTCTTGCGCCACCAAACCATGCTGGAAAGCATAAACAACTGCTTGAGTACGATCGCTAACAGCTAGTTTGGATAAGATATTGGAAACATGGGTTTTAACAGTTTTTAAGGAAATGAAGGATTCATCTGCAATTCGTTGATTATCATATCCCTTGGCTAACAGCGTCAAGATTTCGCGTTCACGGGCTGTCAAGTCATCATGTAAATCTGGGTGGCGTTTATGGTGCTCTACTTTTTTCTCTACTTCTGTCTCAATAGCATATTCTCCAAGAGCTACCTTGCGGATGGCTGCTAAGATTTCGTCAGCACTTGACGTTTTCAACATATAGCCACGAGCTCCTGCTTCCAGCACAGGATAGATTTTTTCATTATCTAGGTAGGAGGTCAGGATGACAATCTGCGCTTGCGGCCACTCCTTCAGCAAGGCCAGGGTTGCTTCTACGCCAGTCATCTTGGGCATAACCAAATCCATCACTACAACATCGGGTTTAACCTCTAATGCTTTAGCCAAACCTTCCTCGCCATCACTAGCTTCTGCAACTACTTCAACATCTGGCTGTAAATTTAAGTAACTTTTCAATCCTAGACGAACCATCTCATGGTCGTCAACTAGCATCACTCGAATCGTATTCATCTTCTTTTCCTTTCAATAGTGGGATACGAATATCGATCGCCACTCCCTTATTTGGGGCTGTGCGAATTTTTATCGTTCCAGCCATGTCTTCAACCCGCTCACGTATGTTTTGAAGACCGTAACTTAATTCATCATCTGCCCCTTGTTGGAAGCCGATACCATCGTCTGTCATTTTCAACTGCAGTTCTGTTTCCTTCTGCAAGAGGTAAACATCCAAATGCTTGGCCTTGGCATGTCGCAAGGTATTACTGATAATTTCTTGCGCAATGCGGAAGAGATGTTCTTCAATTAGTTTCGGTAGCTCCTCTACTTCATGTTGGAAATGAACGATAATATTACTTTTGTCGCTAACTTCACGCAAAATCAGCTCAAATCCTTCAACCAAGGTTTTACTTTCAAGTTCACTTGGGCGTAGATGTAATAATAGGATGCGTAGGTCTCTTTGGGCAGACTCAATCATGTCTTTCACGAGCATCAGCTGTTCCTGCAAAGTTTCCTGCGGAAGAGTGGATAGATTGGACGATAATCCTGACAAAATCATGCTCGTTGCAAATAACTCTTGACTAACCGTATCATGCAAATCCCTGGCAATCCGTTTCCGTTCTCCCTCAACAATCTCTTCTTTCTTGACTAAATCTTGATTGTCAACCAGCTGTACCTGACGCGTGAGGTTTCTGACCTTATCAGACAACTGGAGCAAGAGTTGATCACTTTCGGTATCTGTTCGAATACTTTTATTCTTCAAGATAGCTTGTAACTTCGTCCGCATAACCTGAGTGGAGGCTAGGCTGACAGTTTGTACCATTACAGCTAGAAAAAGAGTCAAAACAATAACTAGTAGAATGAGAGTAAACACGAGCTGCTCCGTTGAAATCCAGAGCGTAACATCTAGCAATGAATAATTTAAAAGTGGGAGGGTGGAAGCAATCACTACAAAAACAATAAGACAGGCAAACCAGGCTAGGAGTAGGTAGGTACGTTTTCTCATACGCGAACCACCTCCACATCTCCCAGTATATTGTTGGTAACGACTTTTACACGTTTGTGTGATTCTTGATAATCGGGACTATTGACCGCTATACTTTCATTCCGCAAATCCCAGTATGATTCACCCAAGAAACTTACTCGTCCATAGATACTAGTTGCTGACAGTGCAACCTCAACATCAATTGGAACAATAATTTTTGTCCGTCCAAACGTTTTACGAATTACAACAATATTATCTCTACCAACTAATACAGTCTTATCCAAATCAACTACATCATTGCCAAACAAGCGTACAATGTTAATATCTTCAAAACCAAACCTATCTTGAGAGTGGTCGTGGTTGCCAAACCATCTATTTTTCTCTTTTTGAACCTGTAGAGAATAGTCACTAAAAACAATGTGGGTATATTGGTTTCTCTTTTCATAGCGTGAAAAGAAATTAATCAGCATGTACACGACTAGTAGCATAATCCCAATAATGAAGAAGGGATTTAAAACAAAGACCAAAAATAATAGAGATAAGGAGCTGACCAGTAAAACACTGTTGACTTTTCTTCCTAGGAAGTACCAAATGATGAGTAATAAGGCAGAGAAAAGTAGCAGGGTCCGACTGGCCTCATTGGCTACCACATCAAAGGCTGCCATCGTAAAAATCATACTTTCTATTAGTAGAAAAAATTGAACTTTCCGCATCTTCTCCATCCTTTCTATACTATTGTAACAAAAAATAAGTAAAAGAACTCCATCTAAAGTAGGAAATATTAGTTCAAAGCAACGAGATGCAGGCTGTACTTGGGTACGGCAAAGTAAATTAACAAGGCAAGCAAAATAAACTAAACATACTACAAACTATGCAAATCACTCCTAGGCCATCACCCTTGATGGACAGAAGGAAACAATTTTGGCATAGGGGACCGCTCACAAACTACGCTCTCTAATTAAGAGAAAAAGGTTCGGCATCTGCCCAACCTTATTCATCTTTATTGTCCACTATCTGTTGAAGTACTTGTACTCGTGGAACTTCCTGTTGAGGAATCGCTACCGGCGCCGGTTGATGCAACGGAGACATACAAGGTAACTGTTCCATCAATTGTTGCGCCAGCAGTAGGATATTGTCCAATGACGATATCACTTGTCGTTGAATAATAGCTTCTATCTTCTTGTTTTTCAATACTTTCCACATTGACACCCAGTGCTTGTAATTGACTACGTGCCTGTGAATAGGTGTACTTGCCAGATGTTAAATCAGGCATAATCAATTCTTTTCCTTTTGAAATAACTAGATTGATGATAGAACCTTTTGTCAACTCTGTATTGGCAACGGGATCTGTACTGATAACTTGACCCGCAGTAACAGATGAGCTGTATTCCTGAGTAATAGTTCCAATACTGAAGCCTGCTGTCTGAAGAATTTGAGTAGCATTCTCCTGAGTTTTTCCAACAACGTTTGGAACAACTTGTGGCGCTACTCCTTTGGAAACGTAAAGGGTAATTTTTGCCCCCTTCTCAGCAGAACTATTTGCTCCTGGATCTGTTTTGATGACGAGACCTTGGGCAACTTTTTCGCTATATTCTTCTTTTGTTGTCACTTGGAAACCAAGAACCTCCAATTCCTGCCGTGCAGTATCAGAATCCTTATCTGTCACATCTGGAATAGATACCATCGCAGCCGTTGCTACTACAATATCAATCTTACTTCCTTGACGTCTGGTCGTCTTTGCAGCCGGGGAGGTCCGTATTACCAAGCCTTCATCTACAGTCGCTGTCGCTTCTTCTGTGATGTTTCCAACTTTCAATCCTGCCACTTCAATCATTTCTGTAGCTTTTTCAACGGTTTGACCAGATACGTCAGGGACTGTAACTGTTCGTGGAGTGTTGAAAAATATGAGTCCAGTCGCTATGACTGTTAACAAAATAGCCCCTATCAAGACTTTGTAGCGTGTACGCATACCTGATCTTGGTTTTGAAACAGGCTTATTTCCCGACTTCGCCACTTCTTTCTTACCAGACCCCTTATCCGTCGTAGAAGTTTGGGCAGAACTGTTTGTATGCGGTACTTTCGTTTCAACATTGGCTTGGGAGAGTTTCGGCAAGGTTTTTGGATCAACCTTGTTCCCTTCTAGTTCAACCCTGGGTTCATTCCGACGATCCATGGATAGGGCCGAAGCTAAATCTGCGTACATTTCTGCAACCGACTTATAGCGCTCGTTTAATTTTTTAGCCGTTGCTTTTAGTACAACATTTTCTAAAGCCTGAGGTACGTTGGCATTCTCTTCTCTAACAGATGGGAGAGGTTTTTGGAAATGCTGAAGAGCGATCGTCACAGCACTGTCTCCATCATAGGGAATGCGACCCGTCAACATTTCAAAAAGGATGATTCCCATCGCATAAATGTCACTTTGAATGGTCGCTTTCGAACCACGCGCCTGCTCAGGTGAAAGATAGTGAACAGAACCTAACATGGAGTTGGTTTGTGTCAAACTCGTTTCAGCAAAGGCAACTGCAATACCAAAGTCTGTTACTTTAGCGACTCCATTGGAAGTCAAAAGGACGTTCTGAGGTTTCAAATCTCGATGGACAATTCCTCTCGTGTGCGCCATTCGCATAGCAAGGAGAATCTGTCCCATAATTCGCACCGCAACATCGTTGGAGAGTGGTGCATTTTCTTTTATATAACGTTTTAAATCGAGGCCATTGACATATTCCATAGCCAGATACTGTTGACCATCTTCTTCGCCGATGTCCGAAATACGAACGATATTGGGATGGTCAAGTTCTGCCATGGCACGCGCTTCACGTTGAAAACGCTGGATAGCAATTTGATCTGTCTGATAGTTGGTCCGAAGAACTTTAACGGCAACCTCTTCTCCATCTAAAATCAAATCTCTTGCTAGGTAAACATCTGCCATACCGCCTCGACCAATTTGCCGAACGATTCGATACCGACCGGCAAAGATCTTACCGATTTGAATCATTACCTAGCCTCCTCCGTAATGTGAAACAAACCTACTGTAATATTATCTAGACCGCCTGCATTATTAGCAAAACGTACAAGTGTTTCTACCTTGCTTTCAATGGATACATCACTCAATACAATATCACGAATGTCCTCGGTTGGTACCATATTGGTTAAGCCATCGCTGTTAATAAGGACATAATCTCCAACCTCAAGAGTTTTCAAAGCAATGTCTGGTTCAATTGGTTCGGCTTGTCCGATGGACTGCGTTACAATATTTTTTTGAGGGTGACGCTGTGCTTCTTCTTCTGTGAGCTGACCAGCTCGAACAAGGGCACCTACCAGCGAATGGTCGTTGGTTAGACGTGTATATTCGCCATCTCTAATCAATCCAACTCGTGAATCTCCGACATGGGCATAGATCATTTGGTTGTCGATGACAACAACTGCTTCAAGAGTTGTTCCCATTCCCTTATATTCCTCTGTTTGACCCAATTCATAAATCTTTTGATTTTCTGCATCAATGATTCCAACCAGCCATTCACGAACATCATTTAAGGTAATCAATTGAGTATCAACCCAGGCAGCACCTAAATCTGTCGCTGCCATCTCACTGGCAATATGACCAGCACGGTGACCGCCCATTCCATCAGCCAATACGACTAAATCAATACCTGCTCTGTTTTTATAGCGGTTAATATAATCTTGGTTGTTCGAACGTTTTTGTCCAACATCAGTAAGTAATGCAATTTCCATAATTTTTATCGTTGCTAAGCAACTTCCTCCTCTTATTCTAGGATTTTCGTCTAAGTTGACCGATGAAAAATCCATCTGTCTTATACTGTTCAGGGGTTATCAACAAGCAGCCATCCACCATAATATCTGTTTGAGGGTGTTCTAGTGTCACCTGCTCAAAATTGGGATGGTTTTGCAGAAATTCTTGAATGACCTCTTGGTTTTCCTTAGCAATAATCGTACATGTGCTATAGGTTATTATACCACCAATTTTCAAGCTTTGGCAAACACTGTCCAGTATCTGCAACTGGATAGTCTTTAGAGAATCAAAGTCCATCGATGCCTTGTTATAACGAATATCTGGCTTACGGCGGATGAGTCCGATACCTGAACAAGGGGCGTCTACCAATATCTTATCAAAGGTATCAGAGCCAAATGTTTCATGAACACGACTGGCGTCCAGACGTTTGGTCTCAATCTTATCTTCTAGACCTAAACGAAGTGCGTTTTCTTCAATCAGGTTTAGTTTATGATCATATAAATCCAACGCATAAACTTTTCCATCCGTAAGATAGCTTGCCATATGACAGGTCTTTCCACCCGGAGCTGCACAGGCATCCAAGATGATTTCATCCCCTTGAATATCCAAAGTCGGAGCTACCAATTGACTGGTTTCGTCTTGAATAGTGATAAGCCCTTCCCTGAAATAATCTGTCCCCGCAAAGTGTCCATGAGATTTAACCAATCCAACTGGTGATAACTGCGAGTGTTGGGCATCTAGCTCCTCTGCTAATTGCTCCACTCGTTGACTATCTGTCACGCGTACGCTGGCTTTATTTCGGGTATGAAGACTTTGTAAAATCTTCTCAGCACGTTCATCGCCATATTCTGCAATCAGAGTTTGGACCAACCAAACTGGCACAGAATACTGAACGGATAGACGTTTATTTTTTCGTTTGATTTCTGCAGGATTGGGCAAGGTCGATTGGCTCATTTTGCGTAAAATAGCGTTGACAAACTTGTCAGTTCCAGGCTTCCGCTTGGCAATATCAACTGCCTCATTGACAACTGCATGGGGGGGCAATTTGTCCAAATATACCAACTGGTAGAGGCTCAACATGAGGAGATAGTAGACCCAAGTGTCCAACTTCTCTCTGTCTTCAATGAAATGGGCCAGGTACCATTCCAGTGTTATCTTCCGAGAGACTGTCCCATAGACCAACTCGGTCGCCAAGCCCTTGTCCTGTATTGATAAAGGAGAAGATTCTAGGGCCTGATTGAGTGCGATATTGGAATAAGCACCCTGATCAAAGACTTGTTCCAATACAGATAAGGCTAGACTTCTTGCTGTTTCATGTTTATTGACCACCAAATTGATCTCCTACTGCAATATCTCGACCTGCACCATTTAAAAAGTCTGCAATGGTCATTTTAGGCTTACCTGCTGGCTGAACCGTTTTCAGTGAAAGAGCTCCCTGACCTGTCGCAATGACCAATTCTTTCTTGCTTCGAGCAATGACTTGACCGACTGGACCTGTTCCTTCTACTTCAACAGCTTCTTGAATTTTAAAGCGTTCCCCTTGCCAATAGGTGTGGGCAACTGGCCACGGATACATACCACGAATGTGATTGAAGAGTTGGCGAGCAGATTTGTTCCAATCCAGCACCTCTTCTTCTGGTCGAATGTTCGGTGAAAAAGTTACCTGTTCTGGATTTTGAGCGACTGGTTTCAAGTCCCCAGCAATATAGGCTGGCAAGGTTTGTAATAATAAATCCCGACCAACAACTGCCAATTTTTCAAACAAGCTGCCGACATTATCGCTTTCTTCAATGGCAATGCTATCGCTGGAAATCATGTCGCCGGCATCCATTTCCTTGACCATTTCCATGATGGTTACGCCGGCACGCTCATCACCGTTAATCAAGGCATAATGGATAGGGGCACCACCACGGTATTTAGGAAGAAGAGAAGCATGAACATTGACTGCAAAGTCAACTGAGTTCAATAATTTGGTTGGTAGGAATTGCCCAAAAGCTGCCGTCACAATCCCATCTGCTCCTAAATTCATCAGCTCGTCTAGTTCTTGGCTTCCAGATAGTTTTTCAGGTTGATAGACTGGTAATTGGTATTCCAAGGCTACTTCTTTCACAGGGGTCATTTGGATGACTTTTTTTCGTCCAACAGCTCGGTCTGGCTGGGTGACAACAGCAAGGATTTCATACTGGTCATCCGCCAAAAGTCCTTTTAAGACTGTCGCTGAAAATGCTGGTGTTCCCATAAAAATCAACTTGGCCATACTTGCTTTCTCATCTCCTTTACGTGATTCTAACAAATTCTATTATCCCTTAATTATACCATTTTTGCTTATTTTTTCCTTAATTTAGGGTTTATTTGAACCATATAATCAAAAAAATGCAAGGTCTCTCACGACCTCACATCATATTCTGCGGTTCATTGTCAATAATCAGCCGCAAATCTTGATTTTCTCTCTCCTGTGTCCAATCCAAAATCTGGTTCAACACCTCTTCCAAACGGTCTTCATGCCGGTATTTCAAGATGATCTGGTAGTGGTAGAGATTATGGGTTCTGGCAATGGGCTTGGGCGTCGGTCCCAAGATTTGAATTGCATCTGTTAAGTGTTGACGGAGAAAGGCTACAGTTTCATAGGCTTTTTTCACGACAAATTCTTCTGACTTGTGCGAAAAGGTTAAGCCAACTGTAAAATAGTAAGGTGGATAGCCAAGATTTTTCCGAATGCCCATCTCATAACGATAGAAACCTTCATAATCCTGCTCTTTGGCAAAAGCAATGGCATAATGATTGGGGTTATAGGTCTGAATCAGGACTTCCCCTTCCTTATCAGCTCGACCAGCCCGACCGGCTACCTGAGTGAGCAACTGGAAGGTCCGCTCAGAAGAACGGAAATCAGGCAAATTGAGAGCCGTATCAGCATTGAGCACTCCAACCAGCGTCACATTTGGAAAATCCAAGCCCTTGGCAATCATCTGGGTTCCCAGAAGAATATCCGCTTCGCCTCGACCAAACCGTTCGAGCAAGTCCTCATGAACACCTTTTTTCTTGGTAGTATCCACATCCATACGCAAAATTCTAGCTTCTGGCAAGAGCTCCTGCAATTCATCGTAGGCCTTTTGCGTACCCGTCCCATAATAACGAATGGAACGACTTTGACAGTTTGGACAGGTCTGAGGAATCCCCTTTTGAAACCCACAGTAGTGGCAATTCATTGTTTTTGTGTCCATGTGGAGCGTCAGGGAAATATCACAGTTGGGACACTGGTCAACACTCCCACAATCACGACACATGACAAAAGAAGAATAGCCACGGCGGTTTAACATAAGAACGACCTGTTCCTTACGAGCCAGCTTTTCTCTAATCTTTTCAATCAAGACAGGGGTAAAATTACTAGCCTCCTGCTGACCAATATAATCACGGAAATCCACAACTTCCACTTCTGGAATACGAGCCAAGGGATTGGCCCTCTGGTTAAGAGTCAATCTTCCATAAACTCCTCTACTAGCCCGAGCCCGTGTTTCAAGGCTTGGCGTAGCAGAACCCAAAACCAAGGTGGCTCGATTATAGTCTGCCCGCAACTTTGCCACATCACGTGCATGGTAGCGTGGATTGCTGTCCTGCTTGTAGGTCGCCTCATGCTCCTCATCAATGATGATAACACCCAAGTTTGTCAATGGTGCAAAAATAGCTGATCGAGCCCCGACAACTACTTGGGCATTCCCAGCCTCAATCTTCCGCCACTCGTCATACTTCTCACCGTCAGACAAGCCCGAATGCAAAATAGCGACCTGCTGGCCAAAACGAGAAATAAAACGATTGGTCATCTGAGGGGTCAAGGAAATTTCAGGTACTAGCATAATAGCTGTTTTCCCCATTTTTAAGACCCTATCAATGACCTGGAGATAGACTTCCGTCTTCCCAGAGCCAGTCACTCCTTGCAGTAGAAATGTCTGACTTTCCTGACCGATAGAGGCCACAATCTCCCGAACCGCAATCGCCTGCTCTGGATTCAAATCCAAGGCCTGCGTTTTTTCCACCTTATCAAAAACACCCTGAGTCCGCGACACTTCCTCTTCCCAGACTTCTATATAGCCATTATCTTGGAAATAGCGGAGCGTATCAGCTGAATAGTCCGATTTTAGGTTTGAAAGGAGCTGGTCTTCAGAGTGTTCCAGAAGAAATTCCCTTAACTGCTGGCGTTTCTTGGCTCGATTGTTAATGTCTGCTTCTCGTAATTTCTCCAGACAAACACGGTACCATTTTTCCGTCTTGATTTGTTTCTTATCCTTGGCCACATAGTCTACCAAGATTTTTCCTGACTGGGCCAGACGCATGATTTTCCCTTGCTCTTTTACATCCAAGTCAGAAAAACGAATCTGGTCCTTATCACCAAATAGACTAATCTGCTCTGCCATTTCCAAGCCAAGCCCTGGACGGAGCAATTTGTCATAGGTCGAATTGAGCAAGCTGGGCAGCATGGATTTTAAGAGGGTAATTTTATAGGAGAAGACAGACTTCCTCATCTGGTCCGCCAACCAAAATTGCTCTTGATTGAGAACGGGGCTATAGTCCAAAACCTCGGCAAGCTCTTTCAAGTCTTGTACCTTATTTTCGTCATCTTCATCAATCAAGTCAACTACAATCCCTTGAATCAGCCGATTTCCCTTGCCAAAGGGTACATGGACACGCACACCAACCATGAGCCCCTCTTCCAACTCAGCTGGAACGCGATAGGAATAAGCTTGATCAGTCTGCATCAAAGGAACGTCTACAATAACCTGTGCTAACATACTTCCTCCTTTCTGTAAAAAATCTAACAATCCGTAAGTGAAAAGAAACCCGGATGGTAATCCCAACCGAGTTTTTTATTAAATCTTTTCGCCTTCTTCTTTTTCTTTAGCGATTTGTTCTTTGATTTTCTTCTCTTCTTCTTCCGCCAAACGCTTCGCCTCTTCGGCACGGCGACGAACTGCCTCACGTTTTGCCTCTGGATCTGGGTGGATAACCACATTACCAGATTCAATTTCTTCCAAGGCACGAAGGGTTGATTTTACAGAAGTAAATTCTTGAGTTGGTTTTGCTCCCGCTTCCAATTCATGGGCACGTTTGGCCTCAAGAATAACCAATGAGTACTTAGATGGTACCTTATCCAACAAGGTATCAATAGATGGTTTCAACATCATAATAGGATTCTCTCTACTTTCTATCTATAGTTCCTTACTTGTTCACATCACGAATCATTTCATCATAGCGTCCGATCACACGGTCCACACGGAAATGTTCCGCTTCGATAATGCGTTTCACACGTTCAGCTGCCAATGGAACTTCATCATTGACAACCGCATAGTCATACTCA
Source organism: Streptococcus sp. 2022WUSS037 (assembly GCF_044427225.1). Classification (NCBI taxonomy): domain Bacteria; kingdom Bacillati; phylum Bacillota; class Bacilli; order Lactobacillales; family Streptococcaceae; genus Streptococcus; species Streptococcus sp. 2022WUSS037. The sequence goes on from NZ_JAOTGJ010000006.1 coordinate 18,580, forward strand.
CGCATCAAGGCAATTTCTTCCTTGGCACGTTCGATACGCTGGGCAATGACTTCCTCGCTATCCGTTCCTCGACCAACTAAGCGGTCTTGTAGTTCTTCCAAATCTGGTGGTGTCAAGAAGATAAAGACACCGTCTGGAACCTTTTTCTTCACTTGAAGAGCACCCTGCACTTCAATTTCTAAGAAAACATCAATTCCCCTATCAAGCGTTTCGTTGACATAGGTCAAAGGAGTTCCATAGTAATTTCCAACGTACTCTGCATATTCCAACATTTGACCCTGGCGAATCAAATCTTCAAATTCCTCACGACTACGGAAGAAATAGTCAACTCCATCAACTTCTCCCGGTCTCTGTGGACGTGTCGTCATGGATACAGAATATTCAAATTTATTATCAGAGCTTTCAAAAATTTCCTTTCGAACTGTTCCTTTTCCAACACCAGATGGGCCAGAAAAGACAATGAGTAAGCCTCGCTCTTTCATGATATCTCCTTTTAAATCTTTCATTCTAGTGTAACAAAATTTAGCATGAATTTCAACTGCTTTTAAATACGATTAGAATATTTTCTATTCCCAACCCTAAACGAACTTTGAGCCAGTAGAAAAAGAGCCCTTCGGACTCTTCTACATTTACTTAGCAACATCTGTTGCTCTTGTTTCACGGATAACTGTGATTTTGATATTTCCTGGATAATCCAAGTTATTTTCGATTTTCTCACGGACATCGTGGGCCAAGATAGTAATTTGATCATCTGAAATTTTATTTGGATGAACAATAATTCGCACTTCTCGACCTGCTTGAATAGCATAAGATTGTTTAATCCCGTCAAAGCTATTGGCAATTTCTTCCAAGTCTTGTAGACGCTTGATGTAGGCCTCCATAGACTCACGGCGTGAACCTGGACGAGCCGCACTCAAGGCATCCGCAGCTGCCACAATAACGGCAATAGTACTTGTCGCTTCCACATCTCCATGGTGGCTGGCAATGGTGTTGACCACAATCGGATGTTCTTTGTACTTCTTAGCCAATTCTGTACCAATTTCAACGTGGCTACCATCTACCTCACGGTCAATGGCCTTACCAACATCGTGGAGGAAACCTGCACGGCGAGCCAAGTTGACATTTTCACCCAACTCAGCAGCGAGGACCCCAGCTAATTTGGCAACTTCAATCGAGTGACGAAGAACATTCTGACCATAGGATGTACGGAAATGCAAGCGTCCCATAATCTTAATCAAATCTGGGTGAAGGTTTGGTGCGCCAACTTCGTAGGCAGCAGCCTCACCATACTCACGGATGCGATTGTCCATTTCCACACGGTGTTTTTCAACCAATTCCTCAATACGAGCCGGATGAATACGACCGTCTTGAAGCAGGGTTTCCATGGTCATGCGAGCAATTTCACGACGAATTGGGTCAAAACCTGATAGAACAACCACTTCTGGTGTATCATCAATGATAACATCGATACCTGTGAGACTTTCAAAGGTACGAATATTTCGACCCTCACGTCCAATAATCCGTCCCTTCATCGCATCATCCGGTAAATGAACCGATGTAATCGTCTGCTCAGCCACATATTCACCTGATATACGTTGCATCGCTTGGGCTAACAAGTCCTTTGCCATCTTGTCAGAACGTTCTTTTACTTCACGCTCTGCTTCCTTGATACGAGTCGCAATTTCATGCGTCAGTTTATCACGTGTATCGGTAAGGATGATTTCCTTCGCCTCTTCTTGACTGAGGGCCGCCACTCGTTCTAACTCCAAAGCTTTTTGTTCTTCGAGTTTTACAACTTCTTGTTCACGCTCATCAATGTGCTTAGCTTTATCGGTCAGACTTTGTTCCTTTTGTTCCAAAGTCTTTTCCTTGTTGGTCAAATTGTCGTCTTTGCGGTCCAAGCTGGTCGCCCGCTCTGTCAAGCGTGATTCGATTTGCTTCAACTCTTGACGTTCTGACTTAAATTCTTCTGCAATTTCTTCTCGGTACTTACGAGCTTCTTCCTTAGCTTCCAAGAGTAATTCTTTTTTCAAGGTCTGGCGATCGCGCTCAGCTGTTTTTAGAATAACCTCAGCTTGCTCTTCTGCTCGACCACGAACATTACTAGCTTCTTGTTCTGCGTTTAAAAGTGTCAATTCTGCAGTTTCTTTTGCAGATTTCATCTTCAAAGAAATGGCAAAGTAACCTAATACTAAACCAATGAGAGCAGAAACAAGTGTCACTACTACTGTAATGATATCCATATTTCTACCTCTTTTTTTATAATTCGATTTTCACAAAATCTGTATCTATTTTATCATAATTGAACCGATTTCACAATTCCAAATTGTCAAATATGGTATAATAAATTCATCACTTATTTGGAGGAAACCATGAAAAAAGAAGTCACTGTCGAAAGCTTCGAACTAGACCACACTATTGTGAAAGCACCTTACATCCGCTTAATTTCTGAAGAAGTCGGACCAAAAGGAGACATTATTACAAACTTTGATATTCGCCTTATCCAACCCAACGAAAATGCCATGGATACTGCCGGTCTTCATACCATTGAACACCTCTTGGCAAAACTCATCCGTCAGCGTATTGATGGCCTGATTGACTGCTCACCATTTGGCTGTCGAACTGGTTTCCATATGATCATGTGGGGCAAACAAGACCCTGCTGAAATTGCTCAAGTCATCAAGGCTAGCTTGGAAGAAATTGCTGATGGCATTACTTGGGAAGATGTCCCTGGGACAACCATTGAATCCTGTGGTAACTACAAAGACCACAGCCTACATTCAGCTAAAGAATGGGCCAAACTAATCCTTTCTCAGGGAATCTCTACCGATGCCTTTGAAAGAAAAACAATCTAACACAAAAAGCGGCTAAACCGCTCAGAACGTAGACAAACTCCTAAAAATATAAAACATTAAAGAAGTTTACGAAAGATAGCAAGTCATTAAACTCTTAGAAACATTGATATTTCGGTGTTTCTGAGAGTTTTTTTATTTTCAACATAAAGAAAAAAAGATTGAAGAAAATTGTCCAAAATGGACTTTTTCTTCAATCCGAAGCGGATAAACCACTTTTTTGTTCAATAATCCAAGGCATCAGAATGGCCAGCACCATTGCCGACAAAGTAGCCTGTCTTACAATTTATAGAGAACAAGTAGGTCCCATCTGGTTTAAACATATTGTAGTAGCCATTGCCGTTGATAATATTAACTTTTTCCAAGATATATTGATTGCCTGTTATATACCCACGTTGTTGCGAAATAGTCACAATATTTTCAAGAATACCTGGATTGAAATTCCATGCTTCATTGTTTACATCATCAATCATTGCTTGATTATAAGGAACACGACTGCGGTCACGTTGCAAGACAACACCAGCTGGCACGGCAATACCAAAGTCGGTTGTTGAGCCTGAAACCGTTGTTGAAGCGACTTCTGTTGTCGCTGGTACACCAGTAGATACAGTTTCATCAGCACCTTGGTTGCTTGTGACTGCAGCCTCACTTGCTACCGTAGCCGAAGCGACTTCCTGTTGTGAACGACCAAAATTCACGACCGATGCCAATAGACTGTCAACCGCACTAATCCCTGTCGTTGTCGCAGAAAGAGATTCTCCTGATTTAACCATCGCCGTTGTATCAATTTCACCATTAACAACGATTTCTTTATCAAATTGACCATTAATGGCCTGAATGGCTGCAATAGCTTTTTCAAGATGATCATACTGTTCTTTAGCTTTGGTATAACTGTCCGAATTCTTATCCAATTTTTCCAACAGCACTTTCAGTTCTGCTAATTTACCAAATTCTGAATTTTTTAGCTTGGTCAAACTACTATCCGTAAAGAAACTATTATAGAGCTGTTCAAAAGCGGTCACATTCGCATCTGTCGAACTTGATGCTGTCGATGACGTCTGGCTTGTACTTGTTGAACTGGAAGAAGTCGCAGTATTCGATTTGTTAACCGAATTCATCCAAACCAGGGCCGTCGCCATTACACCAATCATTGAAAGCCCTACTGCTGACCAGAAGTAAAATTTCTTTTTTTGGTCCCTATCTGCGCCCTCACTATGGTCCAAGTCTTCGGCTTCATCTTCTTCCAATTCTAAACTAGAATCATCTGCCACTGGAGATACCCCCTCCATTGCTACAGTACTTGCAATCACTGTTTCTTCCAAGGTTTCCATCGGAGTTACTGAAAGTTCTTCTACAATAGGAGCAATCTCCTCACTAACTTCCTTAAGAGAAGACTCATTTGCTTCTACCTCTTCCACGCTTTCATGTCCTTGACTTTTTTCCACATCAGCCACCTCAACTAAAGGAAGATGATTGATTTTGGTTTCAAATTTTTGAGATTCAATTTCTGCGCGGTGTTGCTTGATATAACGATCCAAGAGACCATCATCTTCTGTCACACCCGCTTCAATCTCCTTATGTTTTTTGACTGCTTCTTCGATTGTTAAATCTTTCGCCACTTCAAAATCTAAAACTTTCTCCTCATCCAAAGGAAGATGATGACTATTTTTTTCTCCCACGATGTCCTCCTATCCTTGCACTTCTTGCACTTGACGTTTCACTCGTTGACCAAAAAATTGATAAAGATCCACTTTTAGGGTACCATTATACAGTTTGCGTTTCTTATCCGCTTGCTGTCCAAAACGGGTTTCAAACAACTCATCACTAGTTAGAATAAATTTAGACCATGTTTTGAGTGGTTCAAAAGTCTGCCCCATTTCTCGATACAGGGTAACAATGGCTTCATCATCCAACAAACGTTCTCCGTAAGGTGGATTAGAAATAATGACACCATTAATTTTATCTGTACGCAAGTCTTGCACACGCATTTGCTTGAAAACAATATCCTGCTCAACTCCTGCCGCAAATGCATTCTTCTTCGCAATTTCAATCATACGAGCATCAATATCTGATCCAGCAATATCTAATACCACATCTGCTTTGATAGAAGCTTGCGCTTCTTTGCGTAATGCAGCCACCAATTGATCCTCAACCCACGGCCATTCCTCAAATGCAAAACTTCTCTTCAAACCTGGGGCTATATTTTTGGCCAACATAGCTGCCTCAATACAGAAAGTTCCCGATCCGCAAGTAGGGTCAATAAGCGGTTTATCTGGATACCAATTCGATAATTGCAAAATAGCAGCTGCCATATTTTCTTTGATTGGTGCGCCACCTTTTTCCACCCGATAACCACGTTTGAACAAACTAGAACCTGTCGTATCAATCATGACTGTCGCCACATCTTTCAAAATCGACACTTCAATTTTAAACTCTGCCCCCATCTCTTGCAAGGGAACCCCTTCGGGACGAGAGAAGTGTTTCTGCAGTTTCTTAACAACTGCTTTCTTAGAAATAGCCTGCACACTTGGTTCATTATGCAATTTCGATTTGACACATTTGGCCTTGGAAATAGGGAACTTGCAGCCTAGAGGCAAGTAATTTTCCCAGTCCAAGTTAAAAACTCCTTGGAACAACTCTTCAAAAGTCTTTGCTGGAAATTGTCCAACAATGATTTTAATTCTATCTGCTGAACGCAGCCAGATATTGGTTTCGATAATGGATTTTACATCTCCTTGGAATCGAACACGGCCATTTTCCACTTGACATTCATAGCCGAGATTACGAATTTCTCGACCCACAACCGCTTCCAGACCTGCTGCTGCCGTTGCAATCAACTCAAATTGTTTTTTCATTTTTTTCCTCTACAATAAAAGCTAGCAGAGCTAGCTACCTATTTTATGCAATTTTCTGTAAGCCATGTTTTGTTCCGGTAGTACTAGGTTCTACCACCTTCGATAACCATCTGTCTACTGTTCTAAACAGTCAGGATTTCTGTTCATTTCCATCCATCCCATGCCCCGACCAAAGTTTGGGTTGCTAGCTTGAGGGGTTTACCGCGTTCCATTTTTTACGTTTCCATAAAAACTTCGTCACTGTGGCACTTTCAGATCTACTCTGGCATATCAAAAGACTTAGCCATTTTAACCGCCGTAACGCCCAAGGGCGTCCCTAGGCTTATTGATTCGCCTAGCACAAACACTACTGGCATCTCAGCCAGTGCTAGCATGGACTTTCCTCATGGTAGAAAACTACCACGCGATTATCCAAAAATTGCACCTTAATTATCTTAGAAGTTGTATCTACAAAGCAAGCCACTTTAAATCAAGGAATATCTCTGACACAAATACAGAATGTATTTGTGCACAAGAAAATTACTGCGAATAAAGTGTCAGTTTAGGTGTACAATTTTCTATTCTATTCTTGACCCTGAACGATTTGTTTTCCAAATACTTCTTTCTCCAGACGGTTCAGACGGCGGAGAATATCAAAGTTTGTCGCTGAAGATGAACGTTCTGTACGCAATACGTCGTTCGATTCTTCAGTAGGAAGAGTTGTTTTGGGAGAATTTGCTGCCTGCGCTTTCAATCTAGCAATTTCGCCTTTTAATTCCTTGATAATCGCTTCATAAGCATCATAGTCTTTCATAATATCATCAAGAAAATCGTTCACTTCATCTTGATCATAGCCACGAAAACCAATTTTAAAATCTTGCTCGAAAATATCTTTTGTCGTAAATTTAATACTTGCCATCTCTCTCTCCCTAATCTAAAACGTCACTACTACTATTATATTAAAAAAAATAGGGAAAAATCAAGTCAAATCACTCAGAATTTGAAAAATTTTCAGCCTCCTCATTCAATTCTTCAAAGGTAAGCGTTTTTCTATTATATCCTTCTTTCTTTAAAACCATGTGATATAAATATTTCAAATTGGTTTCATTTTCAGAATCGTAAAATAAATAACAACCTGTCGTATTATCCAGTAAAAACTGGTTATAGTCTCTAAATTGCCCTGGGTTTTCATAGCGTGGATAAGCATACTTTACAAAATCAACCTGCTTAAACCGTGCTAACTTTGCTTGGTTAGCCTCATTCCACTGTTCGCCATGATTTTCAAATGGAAATATTGTTGCAATACTCAGTTGATACCCTTCGGCTCGTAAATCTTCTAAGACTTCTAAGGACCAGTATTCAAAACCCAATTGACCTGTCAGTATAAACCAACTAACTCCCTCTTCTAAAAAACGAATAAAATTCTTACGAATTGCAGATTTAATAATGTGCAATCGAGGATCTTTTTCTGAAAAAATTCCCAGGTCTGTATGTCTATAACCTGTTACCAAAAGGCTCTTAGTATCCATTTCTTGTACTCTTTTCGCTAATTATGGTATAATATGCTGATATTATTTTATCAAGAAGGAGTTCTATGGTCAATTATCCTCATAAGGTGTCAAAAAAAATCAATAGAACCAGTCCTATTTCATCCCAGCGAGTAAACTTTGCTAATCGCGGAATGTCTTTTGAGGCCGCTATCAACGATAGCAATCAATATTACCTTGCGCACGGCATTGCTGTCATTCACAAGAAGCCAACTCCCGTGCAAATTGTAAAAGTTGATTACCCCAAACGGAGCCGTGCTAAGATTGTCGAGGCATACTTTCGACAGGCATCTACCACAGACTACTCTGGTGTTTTTAAAAGACATTATATTGATTTTGAAGCGAAAGAGACACGCCAAAAAGCATCTATGCCCATGAAAAATTTTCATGCGCATCAGATTGAACACATGAAACAGGTTGTAAAACAAGGTGGCATTTGTTTTGTCCTTCTTCACTTTTCAACATTAAAAGAAACCTATCTCTTGCCAGCCACTCATTTGATCGAATTTTATCAAGTAGACATGGGTAGTAAATCGATGCCTCTAACCTTTATTCGACAATACGGCTTTGAGATTCAAATGGGGCGTTTCCCCAGCATCCCATATCTGGAAATCGTTGAAAAAAATCTATTAGGTGGTGAATCTTTTGAAAACTACAACAATTAAAAAAGCTCTTCTAATCACTGCAAATATGTTACTGGCGGGGGCTATCATTGCCTGCCTGGCCGGAGCTGCATTGGTTGTTTACTACATCCAAAGCGCTCCAGAATTGACAGAAGAATCTTTGACAGCAACTGTGTCAAGTAAAATTTACGATAAGAACGGAAATCTTATTGCAGATTTAGGAGCAGAAAAACGTTCGAATGCCAAGACTGAAGAAATTCCAACAGACTTGGTAAATGCGATTGTCGCAATCGAAGACCAACGCTTCTTCAATCATAGAGGTGTTGACGTGATTCGTATTGCAGGTTCCCTGATTAATAACTTGAGCGGAGGACGTTTGCAGGGTGGCTCGACACTTGACCAACAGCTTATCAAGCTGACTTATTTCTCGACATCCGTAGAAGATCAAAATCTAAAACGGAAAATTCAAGAGGCTTGGCTGGCTACTCAATTGGAACGCCGCAATACCAAACAAGAGATTTTGACCTACTACATCAACAAGGTATATATGTCAAATGGTAATTACGGTATGAAGACTGCTGCTCTTGCTTTTTATGGAAAAGAGTTAAAAGATTTGACTCTTCCTCAATTAGCTCTTTTAGCAGGAATGCCCCAAGCGCCAAACCAATATGATCCTTATACCAATCCAGAAGATGCAAAAGCACGTCGCGATTTGGTATTGGCTGAGATGCTGGAAGAAAAGTACATTGATAATACCAAGTATGAACAAGCTGTTCTAACACCTGTAACAGATGGTTTGCAACCACTATCTACTGCAGCTGCTTATCCTGCTTATATGGACAACTATCTGAAACAAGTCGTTGAAGAAGTTGAAGTAAAAACAGGTTACAACTTGCTGACAACAGGGATGGATGTCTATACGAACGTCGATCCTGCCGCCCAGCAGCAACTTTGGAATATCTACAATACAGATATGTATGTCAGCTATCCAGATGATTTATTACAGGTAGCTTCAACGGTTGTGGATGTTTCTAATGGTAAAGTCGTTGCGCAATTAGGTGGTCGTAAACAGGAGACAAACGTCTCATTTGGTACCAACCAAGCCGTTGAAACCAACCGCGACTTTGGTTCTACAATGAAGCCAATCACAGACTATGCTCCTGCTTTTGAAAACGGCATTTATACATCTACAGCAGATTTAATCTTAGACGGTCCTTATAATTATCCTGGTACAACAACTCCTGTCAATAACTGGGATAAACAATACTATGGCAATATCTCTGTTAAGACTGCTATTCAGTATTCCCGAAATGTTACAGCCGTTAAAGCATTGGAAGCTACAGGATTAGAAAATGCCTTGAAATTTTTGAATAGCGTTGGTATCGATTACCCTGATATTCATTACTCTAATGCTATTTCAAGTAATACATCAGATACTAGCAGTAAGTATGGGGCAAGTAGTGAAAAGATGGCTGCTGCCTACGCCGCTTTTGCTAATGGCGGCACATACTACGCTCCGCAGTATGTCAATAAAATTGTCTTTAGTGACGGAACAGTAACAGAATACGCTCCTCAAGGGACTCAAGTCATGTCTGCCGAAACAGCCTACATGATGACCGATATGATGAAGGCTGTTATGTCTTACGGTTATGGATTAAACGCTTCTGTTAGTGGAGTTCCTATGGCAGGTAAAACAGGTACATCAAACTATACCGATAGCGAAACAGATACTATTCTAGCTTCAATTCCAGAAGCAAATTATAGCTATATGGTCGTTCCTGATGAAAACTTTGTTGGATATTCTAGTCAGTATGCAATGGCTGTTTGGACCGGATATACCAATCGTATGACTCCTATCCTTGATAACAGCATGCGAATTGCAACAGATGTCTACCACAATATGATGCTCTTTATGCATTCGGACTATACTGCTACCGATTGGGAGATGCCAAGCGGACTCGTACGTTACGGTTCCAACTACTATCTCAGAGGTAGTCGCTCACTCTCCAATGCTTATAACACGTACACTAGCTCTAGTACAAGTTCTTCTAGTTCGACTGAAACTAGTGAAACAACCGAAGCGACGACAACATCAAGCGAAACATCATCTGGAACTTCAACCGAGACTGCAACTTCTTCAACTGAAACTGCAACAACAGGAAACAATCCTGCGACGGGACAGACAGATGGTCAATAAGAAAATTCCCAGACTCTTCTGGGTTTTTCTTTTGCTTAAATTATGATAAGATAAGATTATGAAACCTGAAGTATTTTATAAAACCTTGGCAGACCAAGGTATTCAATTAACTGACCAACAAAAACACCAATTTCATCGCTATTTCCAACTACTGGTGGAATGGAATGAGAAAATCAATCTGACAGCTATTACTGAAGAAAGCGAAGTCTATCTGAAGCATTTCTACGATTCTATCGCTCCAATCCTGCAAGGTCATATTCAGAACGAACCTCTTCGGCTTTTAGATATTGGAGCTGGAGCTGGATTTCCTAGCCTACCTATGAAGATTATCTTTCCGCAACTAGATGTTACCATCATTGATTCTCTTAATAAACGAATTAACTTTTTACATTTGCTTGCCGAAGAACTAGAGCTCGAAGGTGTTCATTTCTATCATGGTCGTGCAGAAGACTTTGCACAAGATAAGAACTTTCGTGCACAATTTGACCTTGTCACGGCACGCGCAGTTGCCCGCATGCAGATTCTTTCTGAATTGACTATCCCTTATTTGAAGCTCAACGGAAAATTAATCGCACTCAAGGCGTCCAGCGCAGAAGATGAATTGACCCAGGCAAAAAATGCACTCAATCTCCTCTTCGCAAAAGTCATCGAAAACCACGACTATACTCTTCCAAATGGCGACCCTCGAACATTGACCATCGTCGAAAAGAAAAAGGAAACTCCAAATAAGTTTCCACGCAAAGCTGGTATGCCAAATAAAAGACCCCTTTAAACATAAGAAAAGCGAGTTTCACTAAGAAACCCGCTCTTTTATTATCCAATTTTTGTAATATTGGTTGCTTGAAGACCACGTTGGCCTTGTTCCACTTCAAATGTCACTTTTTGACCATCTTCCAAAGATTTAAAACCATTAGACTGAATTTCAGAAAAGTGTGCAAATACATCTGGACCGTTTTCTTGAGCAATAAAACCAAATCCCTTTTCTGCATTAAACCATTTAACTGTACCTTGTACCATTTGTGTTACCTCTTTTTATTTATTTGTAAAACTGATCAAGAGGAAAAACAAAAGATGAAACTGATACTTAAACTCTAAACTTATTTACATTCCCTACTGTAACAGTATATTTCCTATATGTCAACGATAAAGGGTTAATCGGCCCAATAAACTCAATAATCATCACCACGGATTATAGAATCGTCCCTGATTAACAAAAAATAGATAGATTGTCACGACTACTAGAGCAAGAATAAATAGCAAGACAGCGTAATCTATTCTCTGTAGAGGCTGTTGGGTATACCATGTTCTTTTTTTATTCTTGCCAAAACGCCGCAATTCCATAGCCGTTGAAATCGTATCAATCCTCTCCAAGGAGCTGAAAATCAGAGGAATGACAAGGGATAGATTCCCTTTTATACGATCCATCAATTTTCCTTTCCTGGACAATTCCAAACCACGCGCTTCTTGAGACATTCGAATCGTATAAAACTCTTCTTGAATATCTGGAATATAGCGCATGGTCAAACTGACTGCGTAAGCAACTTTATAGGATACCCCAATTTGATTCAAGCTGGAAGCAAACTGGCTAGGATGAGTGGTCATGAGAAAGATAATCGCTAAAGGAACTGTACAAAAATACTTCAAGAGAAGATTCACCAGATAAAATGCTTGCTGACTCGTCAAGGAATAAACTCCCAGACCTGATAGCAAGGGGGTATCTGCTCCGTAAAGTTCCACTCCATACCGTGGTGCAAACAAGTGAACCATCAGGGCATTCATTGCAGCAAAAATAATCGTCAGAATTAAAACAAGAGAGATTTCTTTATAACGAATCCCTGACATTTTGAACAAGGCTAGAGAAAATACTGCGATAAAAAGAATCAAGCGGGTATCGTAAGTAATCATAGCAAGAATGGAAACTATGAGAAAAAAGAGTAATTTACTGACAGCCGATAAACTATGAATAAAGCCAGTTCCTGGATGGTAACCAATTAGTTTTTGTTGACTCATCTTCCTCTCCTTTCTTCCTGCATATAAAACGTCGTTAATTCTAAAGGATTAACTCCCAACCTCTCCGCCAAGTGAAAAATTGATGTTTCTTTTAAATTGGCTCGCTCAATCACCGTATCATCAGATAAAATTTCTGCTGGACTGGCATCTTCAATAATCTGCCCATCCACCACAACAACAGCTCTATCTGAATAATCTAGCATGAGTTGCATGTCATGGGTAATCATGACAATGGTGTGTCCTTGAGCATTTAATTGGTCCAAAAACTCCATCATTTCCCGATAATGTCGTTGATCTTGTCCTGCTGTTGGCTCATCTAGCAAAATAATTTCGGGATTGAGAACCAAGATAGATGCTATCGTTACCCGTTTTTTCTGCCCATACGAAAGTGCCGAAATCGGCCAATTACGAAACGGATACAGGCCACATACCTTCAAGATATGGTGAACTCGGTGTTTGATTTCTTCTTCTGTCACCCCTCGCATGCGCAAACCAAGGGCAACCTCATCAAAGATCATCGTTTGGCTAATCATTTGGTTGGGATTCTGAAGAACATAACCAATCCGTTCTGCTCGCTCTTTAACAGAATCTTCTTTGATTGACTGCCCCTTCCAGAGAATCTCACCTTCACCCTGAATAAAACTACAAAGCACCTTGGCTAAAGTAGATTTCCCAGCACCATTTTTTCCAACAATAGCTAGACGTTCCCCCTTATGAATCGTCAGTTGAATGTCTGTAAGAACTTGTTTATTAGGATAGGAAAAATGAAGATGCTTGACTTCTAACAAAGCCTCTTTCTCTCCATTTTCAAAGTGTAGAGTCGGTAGGGACGCTATATTCAAAGCCTCAATATCAATTTCCCAAACTGAGGAGAGGTGTTCTGCCTGCGCAATCGGATATCCTAAGGCGCGAAGAGTCGATAGATATAAGAGTTCACGGATGCCGTTTTCCTGTAACAATGAGGTACGTAATAAATCATCAGGTCCTCCATTGAACAAAATCCGACCGTCATTAATCAATACAACTCGGTCCACCTGACGATACAGTACGTCCTCTAAACGGTGTTCGATAATAATGGTTGTGGTCCCTTCTTGCTTGTGCAGACGGTCAATCAAATCAATCGTATCTTGGCCCGATTTGGGATCTAAATTAGCAAGTGGCTCATCAAACAACAAAATAGGACTCTCATCAATAAGAACTCCGCCCAGACTGACACGTTGCTTTTGACCTCCAGATAAATCTTGTGGTCGATGTGCCAGCAAATCGGTCAAAGACAGTCTTTCTGCCCAATCTCCTACTTTTTGCTTCATCACCACCTGGCTTTCCATGTCATTTTCCAAAGCAAAAGCTAGGTCCTCGGCAACTGATAAGCCAATGAATTGACCATCTGTGTCTTGAAGAACCGTTGATACGAGCAAGGACTTATCATAAACTGAAAGATTAAAAGCTTCCTGACCATCCAATAGTAAACTTCCGCTATGTTCTCCCTTGTAAATATTGGGAATAATACCATTAAGACATTGTCCAATCGTCGACTTTCCTGAACCAGATGGACCAATAATCAGAACTTTCTCTCCCTGATAAATCGTTAACTGAATGTCTTTTAAAGTGGGTTCCTGTTGCGCTTGGTATCTAAATGTAAAATCTTTAAACTCAATGATTTTTTTCATAGGACTATTATAGCGTAAATTGACTCTGAAAAAAAGGAAGAATCATCAGTTTCTCCCTTTTCAAATACCTTCATCCATGATTCTAGAGCAGATGAATTCTACCTTCTTACCTCACAATCACATTAAAATGATGCCCATCAAGGTCCGTAAAACTTGCTCCATAAAAGCCGTGGGCATCTGTCGAGCGATCTGCAATTGGTCCACCATTTACTTCAACACGCTCGATAAGTCTATCCACTTCTTCCCTACTCGCCACATTAAGCGAAATCAAGACTTCATCTCCTTCTCTTTTCTAATTGATAGGCTTCGTATAGAATGGACTGAAAAAATATAAAGAATTCTGATTGCACAAAAAATTGCACTGATTTTTCAATGCAATTTTGGTAGTACTAAGCATTTGCTGGAGTCAGAGTTTCCCCAATCGCTTCCAAGCGTTCTGCCCATTCTTGACGAGTCAAGCCGTTTTCAGAAATGTAACGATTGCGCTCATGAGCACGGCATTCAGCTGAACAGCCACGAACATACTTGTGCTCATTCTCTTCTGATGTCAAAATACGACGGTTACAGAATGGATTGCCACAGTTGACATAGCGCTCACATGGTGTGCCATCGAACCAGTCCTTACCAACGACAACTGGGTCTACATGGTTGACATCAACTGCGATACGCTCGTCAAAGACATACATCTTACCATCCCACAATTCGCCACGAACTTCTGGGTCTTTACCATAGGTTGCGATACCACCATGGAGCTGACCTACATCCTTGTAGCCTTCTCGAACCATCCAGCCTGAGAATTTCTCACAGCGAACACCACCAGTACAGTAAACAACTACGCGCTTGTCCATGAATTTCTCTTTGTTATCACGGACCCATTGTGGCAATTCACGGAAGTTGCGGATGTCTGGGCGGATGGCACCACGGAAGTGACCAAGGTCGTACTCGTAGTCATTACGGGTATCCAAAACAACTGTATCTTCGTCCAAGAGAGCTTCTTTGAACTCTTTTGGTGACAAGTAGGCACCTGTTGTTACAAGTGGGTCAATGTCACTGTCGAAGTCGTTGTCTTCTAGACCAAGGTGAACAATTTCTTTTTTATAACGAACAAACATTTTCTTGAAAGCTTGCTCATTTTCTTCATCAATCTTAAACCACAAATCGCTGAACAATGGGTTTGCATGAACGTAGTCCATGTACTTTTGAGTTGTTTCATAGTCACCAGAAACAGTACCGTTGATTCCCTCATCAGCAATCAAAATACGTCCTTTGAGTCCGATAGACTTACAGAAAGCTAGATGCTCAGCAGCATAAGCTTCAGCATTTTCAATTGGGACATATTTATAATAAAGTAATACACGAATGTCTTTTGACATGATTTCTCCTTCTCAATCTTTGCAATAGATGATAAAACTCTGTCATTTCTAATAAATGATACCTTACGATTATATCGTTTAGCCCCTCAAAAGACAAAAATCTGAACTGAAAATTTAGAACCTCTATTCGCAGGTTCAGTGCTTATATGTAAAAAATACGGTAACATGAATGACATGCTACCGCATTTATTGAAGGTTCGCTATAACTTCTTAGTCGTCTAATTCTGTTTTCAGTTGTCGGAGTTTTTCCAAGGTATCATGTCCGATAAGTTGGTCCACTTTTCGCTTATGGCGTCTAGCAATATTTTCCTTCCATTTATCTTCAATAGGATTATGTGGCTTCTCGATTTTCCTTTGCTCTTTGATTTCTCTTGCCTCCTGCCACTCCACTCCTTTAATAACTTCTTCCCAATAGCTGGCAATGGCAGAGCAGAGATAGAGTTGGACCTTATTCAACCAGTGTCCAAAAAAAGTTTGCGGAGCATTTTCCTCCACTAGCCGATAGGTCCTTTGGATTTCAATAAGTTGACTTTGGTATTTTTCCCACTGGAGCATAGCTTTACTCGGCTTTTTTCGATAAAGTTGACGCTGTTTGATTAGAGCTATATACGGTGCAACAAAACGACTCGTCCGTATCTTGATAAAATTTCTGGAGGAGCGAATGGCCACCAGCATGCCTGAGGCCAATAAGCGTTCAACCTCCCTTGCCTGATTATCTGGAAAACGGTAATGGACTTGCCACCCCTCTTCTTCAACCACTAAGCGAATCTGTATCCTGCCATTTTGCCAACTCGCCTCCACCTCTTGCTTTTCATCCCATAACTTTTGAAAAAAGAGAAGAAGGTAGTAGCTTTGCTTACTAAGTTCATACCAACTGTTCGTGTGGTAAAGGTAGGTCCGAATCGCTCCTTTCATATAAAATTCGCCATGGAAATCATAAAAAGTTGGCTGTTTATATGTAGATTGTGATGGGTGGTTACTAACTCGGAAAACCTTATAATAATAACTATTCCAAAGAATGCAGCCATAAATTGATTTCGTCGTTTTCGATTGATAAAGACTTAAAACTTCCTCGTCAGGATTGAGTATAGAATGAATAATCGGTCCCAACTTTTCTTCTGTCCAGACCATACTTCTCCCCTTGAACACATGTATTTGTTTGTTATATATTATTATATCATATTTGTGATTTTTTGTATTAAAAAACCCTAGAATTTTTTCTAGGGAAAATAAAACTTAATCTTTAGACAAGCTACCTGTCTTCGTTTGAGATTTTGCATAAACAGCCAAAAGGAGTGTCCCTGCAATAGCAACTGTAATACTGTTTGTAATACCTGCTACAAGTCCCTGTGCAAAGACCTTATTCGCCGCCTCACTGTAGATAAGAATATCTAAAACTGGGGCAATGATTCCCCAAGCAATGAGGTTAGCTACTACTTGAAAAATATTGAAAGCAAAAATATCTTTTCCGTCAAAAATTCCTTCTTGAATACGCAGACGATTTCTAGCAAAACCTAACACCAAGCCAAAAACTGCTGAGGCTAGAACCCATGACCACCAAGGCGACCCACCTCGCAGTGCGTCTATAAAGGCATGACCAATAAGCCCTACAAAGAAACCAACAATTGGTCCAAAAACAATTGACAAGAGCGACTGAACTGCATACTGCAATTGAATGTAGGTATTTGGTACAAAGGTTGGAATACTAATCAGCAAACCAATAACCACAAAGAGGGCTGCGCCGATACCAGTAGCAACGACTGTTTTGATTGAATTATTTTTCATAACTATCCTATCTCCTAAAATTTCTTTAATTACTAATACGTTTGATTTCAATATGCCAGTTTTGACCTACACCGACATTATAAGCCTTGGCAAATGAGCCCTGATTGATCGCAACACCTACACGATAGAGGGAATTGATATAAATCAATGGCTGTCCGATACGTACATCCGCAAAAGACTTGCCATAGGTTACTTGGTTTTGATACACAAGCATGTCGTTATTGTATATGGTCACTTCAAAGCGATCTTCAAACTGCGGTTGTAAGGTGTAAAATTCTTCCCTCGTAATCGAGGTCCAAAGCGAGCCGAATCGAACATCTAGAATATCAATTGCGCCTTTTACATAATCTGAACCAACTTCCGTTGGGACTGTTGGAATTTCCACAATCTTATCCACGCTTAATTCTGGACCAACTTCTTCAAAGCTAATGTGTCCAGAAGCCAATTTAGCTCCCGTATAGGCATAAACATCTCGACCATGGAAGGTGTACGAATGTTCTGTATTGGCACGGCGATTGGCCACCTCTGAAATTTCTCGAACCGCCTTTATCCCCACATATTTTTTTATGAAGGATAGCGTCCCATTATCTGGCGTTACAATATAGTGATTTTGTTCAGTCAAAGCTACTACACTCTTACGTTTTGAACCAACTCCTGGGTCAACAACCGAAACAAATGTTGTCCCCTCCGGCCAGTATTCGACCGTTTGAAAGAGGCGATAAGAACCTTCAAAGATATTGTACGGAGTAATATCATGTGTTAGATGGTGAACAACTAAATCTCTCGATTCTTGGAGAGCAACACCAATCATCGCTGAAACTGCACCATCAACTAAACCAAAATCTGATTGTAAAACAAGTAAATTATTTGACATACATTCTCCTAATCTTATTACCGTTCTATGATAACAGAAAACCCGTGACCATTCAAATAGATATTTCCAAAGCCTGGCTATAGTTTTTCCTTATACCTCATCTGTCAAGCACTCTACTATCAGCCACCGAAAACTCCGCAAATTTTCCCATCGTACCTTCTTCGAACTTAAGATAAAATCCCCCACTCTCTAGTTCCAACCAACTATCGTCTTTGAGCAATTGGATACAAAGAAAACCGCCTACCGGCAGTTCCAATCTCCAACCTTCTAATAAAAATGACTGTCCCCCGGAATTTACAATCTTTTAATATAAAAAAAGTGCTACTAGCACTTTTTTTATATTAAAACCCATCTACATTCGTGTAGATTTTTTGGACGTCTTCGTCGTCTTCGAGGGCGTCGTAGAGTTTTTCAAATGTTGCGAGGTCATCGCCTTCAAGTGATACTTCTGATTGTGGAATCATTTCTAGTTCAGTAACATTGAACTCTTGGATTCCTGATTCTTTAAGTGCCACAATTGCCTTGTGCAAATCAGTTGGGGCTGTATAGACAGTGATTGTGCCGTCTTCTGCTTCTACATCATCGACTTCAACATCTGCTTCTAAGAGTAATTCGAAGATGGCATCTGCATCATCACCAGCAAATACAACCACACCTTTTTTATCAAACATGAATGATACGGAACCAGATGCACCCATGTTTCCACCGTTTTTACCAAAGGCAGAGCGAACATTGGCTGCGGTACGGTTTACGTTTGATGTCAAGGTATCAACGATAATCATAGAACCATTTGGTCCAAAACCTTCGTAACGACCTTCCACGAAGGTTTCATCTGTGTTTCCTTTTGCCTTGTCAATGGCCTTGTCAATGATGTGTTTTGGAACCTGCGCTTGCTTAGCACGGTCGATAACAAATTTCAGCGCTGAGTTTGTTTCTGGATCTGGGTCACCCTTTTTCGCTGCTACATAGATTTCAACACCAAATTTGGCGTAAACTTTTGAGTTAGCACCGTCTTTTGCGGTTTTCTTGGCTACAATATTGGCCCATTTACGTCCCATGGGGAACCTCCTACATTTTATAAAATCGCTTTATTATACCATAAATAGCAAGGATTGAGAAGATTTTTAAAATCTTCTTCACTATACAGTTGACATGTATAGTTTTCCGATATATAATATATAGCACAACTGTACATTTGAACTACATAGGAGAAGCCAAATGAAAAGGAACAAGCACCTCCCCCTAACGGAGACAACTTACTATATTCTATTAGCCCTCTTGGAACCTGCCCATGGCTACCATATCATGCAAAAAGTAGAGGATATGAGTGATGGTGATGTGAAAATCGCTGCAGGAACCATGTATGGAGCGATTGAGAATCTTTTGAAACTAAAATGGATTTGTTCCGTTCCAAGTTCCGATAAAAGAAGAAAAGTCTATCAAGTAACAGCAACGGGACAAGAGATTATTAAACTGGAAACACAGCGTATTCAAAAACTACATCATATTGCCAAAGAATTAGGTTTTTAGGAGGAAGCCATGATAAAACACAAATTATTCACCAGTTTACAAGAGGAAGAACATTGGATTAATTCGATTCAATCTGAAGGCTACCAGCTTGTCAAAGTAACACCGTGGACAGCAGCCTATCATTTTGAAAAATGTAGTGTCATCCCTCGTCCCATACGCCTTGATTTTCATGAACATATTGCAAAAGGAGAATATTCAAATTACCTCTCTCTATTTGAAGACTGTGGTTGGCAACCTATACAAGGCAGCCGTAGATGTGGCATCCATTATTTTCAACAAACAATCGAAGCTTCAAGCACAGAAATTTTTTCTGATACCGAATCGAAAAAAGCATTCTATTCACGCTACCAAAATTATGCCTACTCCTATTTCGGATTATTTCTGACCTTATTTTTTATCCATTACCAAGTTGGAATCCAAAATGGATACACACTTTGGAATCCTAAATCCTGGTACCTAACTCCAGGACTATGGGAACGGACTGGTACCAGTTTTTGGTTTGGTTTTCTCTTTGAAACCCCATTCGCATTGTTTAGAAGTGGCATCATTCCGTTATTTTTCCTTGCTTGGTCTATTTATTTCCTCCATATCGCTGAAAAAGGTAAAAAAGAAGCGAAGAAATTAGAAAAATACTGATGGCATACTATCCAAAAGAAAAAGATTGAAAAGAATTGACTGCAATCATCTTTTCAATCTTTTTTTAATTTTTACAACTCAACTGTCGCAACTTGACTATCTTGACTGACCTGTCCAAGATTTTCAAGGCTGACAGATTTGATTTCAGCTGTGTTTGTGAAGGCAACGACGATAGTTGTTTCACGTCCTGCTGAGCGAATAGCTTCAAGATCTGCAACAAGGAGCAAGTCACCTGCTTCAACGCGTTGGCCATCTGTTACCTTAGCTGAGAATGGAGCGCCGTTTAACGCAACCGTATCTATGCCGACGTGCACCAAGACTTCTACACCCTTGTCAGACAAAATACCGACAGCGTGTTTGGTTGGGAAGACACTAGTTACAATACCTGAAACTGGTGCGTAAACATTGCCGGAGTTAGGCTCAACTGCATAACCATCGCCCATCATTTTTTGTGAGAAAACTGGATCGTTCACTTCTGTGATGGCAATGGCTTGCCCTTCAGCAACAGAGTAAACTGTCTCCGTCACACCTTTGAACTGAGTCTCAGGAGCAACTTCTTCTGTCGCCACAATTTCCGTACGAGGAATAGCTACGCCTGATTCTAGCAAGTCTTGAATGTCTGATTTGAGAACATCTGCTTTTGGTCCATAGACTGCTTGAACACCTGAGTCTTTGATAATCAAGCCCATAGCACCAGCCTGTTTCCAAGCATTTTCATCTCCAACCTGTGCCATATCTTTAACACTAACGCGAAGACGAGTCATACAAGCATCCACATCAGCGATATTATCACGGCCACCAAGCAAGTTGATGATTTGAACCACTTGTGAATTGGCATCCGCAGTATCTACGTTTGAGTTAGAAACTACATCTGTTGTTTCTGTATCATAGTTACCATTGCGTCCAGCTGTTGCTAGATTGAATTTTTTAATCATAAAGTCGGCAATGAAGTACATACCAACTGCAAAGAGGGCTGTTACCCAGATGAAGTTAATAACATCCATACCGATACCAGCTTTAATCGCCATCGGTGTACGTGTAAGGAATTCGATATTACCAAATGAGTGCATACGCAAGTTGACAACGTCAGCCATGGCAAAGGCCGCACCTTGCACAAAAGCATAAACGACATAAAGTGGCATTGCTGCAAACATGAACATGAACTCGATTGGTTCTGTTACACCTGTCAAGAAGACGGCAAGTGCTGAAGAAATAAACATACCTTTGTACTTATGTTTTTTATCTTCATCCACATTGCGGTACATAGCGTAAGTCAATCCCATCAAAATCCCTGATGAACCAATCATTTGACCAACTTTGAAACGGGCTGGAGTAATGTTTGCAAGAAGGTCATTGTACTGAGCCATATCACCAGCGTCTTTGAGGTTGATCAAGTCTGTAATCCAAGCCAACCAGAGTGGATCTTGTCCAAATACTTGTGTACCTGCTTGTGCACCTGTCAAGATGTCATAGGTACCACCAAGTGACGTATAGTTCATTGGAATGGTCAACATGTGGTGCAAACCAAATGGAAGAAGCAAACGTTCCAAGGTACCATAAACAAAAGGCGCAAGAATTGGTGCTGTATCCTGTGAGCTTGCAATCCATTTACCAAAGCTGTTGATTCCTGTTTGAACAACCGGCCAAAAGATAGCTAATCCTAGCGCTACAAGAACTGAGCGATAGATAACCACAAATGGTACAAAGCGTTTACCGTTAAAGAAGGTCAAAACATCAGGTAATTTGCGGTAATTGTAGTATTTGTTATAGGTTGTTGCCCCTACAAAACCAGCGATGATACCAACGAAGACACCCATGTTCAGAGCAGGTTGACCCAAGATATTGACGAAGTAGCCTGAAACTGGAATCTCTGTTCCAAAAACAGTGGTTACGGTTGCCGCTGCATCTGCAAGCATGTCAGTCGTCACACCAAAGAAGTGACCTGTAATCAAGTTAATAAGGATAAAGGCAAGACCTGCTGAGAAGGCACCACCAGCCTTTTCCTTAGCCCAGCTACCACCGATAGCCAAGGCAAAGAGCAAGTGAAGGTTTCCGATAATCCCCCAACCGATTTGGGCGATAATATTCCCAATACGAATCAAGAGTTCTGATTCTGGGCTGATTAACGGAATAGAGTTTCCGATAGAAACCATAAGACCTGCTGCAGGCATAACTGCAATCACGACCATTAAACACTTACCGAATTTTTGCCAAAATTCGAAACTAAGAAATTTTTTCATTTTTTCTCCTTTATTTTTTGGCTCTGTGCCATTTTATACATTAATTTCAACTTCCACACCAAAATGGTCTGAAATAATCGGACGATTCTCTCCATTGAAAATCACTAAGCTGGATAAAACTTCCTTTTTCTGATTTAAGAAAATGTAATCCAATCGTTTTTCCTGACTGTGACCAGCCCAGCCATCAATAGCCTTTTCAACCGTAATCCCCTGGTCTTTTTCCATCGCTAGATTGTATGAATCATAAAGTCCAAGCTCTGTAATCGCTTCGTAGGCCTCTCGATCTGAGAAGGCATCGGTATTAAAATCTCCCATGAGAATCTTAAAACGTCTATTGCCAGTCCGTTCCACAATCGTACGAATGTTATCAAGCTGGTCTTCCTCTTCACTCCCCGGAAGATTGATGTGACAAGAATACAGGTCAATCAACTGGTCTTGATAGAAGACCGTCAAGCCCATAATTTTTCGTGATAGGATGGAATCAACAGATTTATTCTGACTACAATAAAATGGATCCACTTCATAAACTGGCAACTTGGTAAGAAAGGCAATCCCTTCTTCGTACTTATCGTAGCCGATATGTGAGTTACTCCAATAATATGAATAGTCAAATTGTCCCAAGGATCTTAATTTTTCTAATAAAATCAAGCCATAATTATCCGCCTTCAAGTCTTTCGTTACCAAATCAGCAGTTATGAGCTGATTGACTTCTTGAAGAGCGATGACATCATAAGCCTTTTCGGCTATTGTTTGGGCTAAAACATCTAGTTTTTCATCCTGCCTTTCTTCTAACCAGGCATGGACATTAATTGTTAGTAATTTCATTGCTCCCCCTCTCTCTGAAAATGCGTAACCGTTTTCTTTTTATAGAAATAGTATAACGTAAACGTTTGCATTAGTCAATAACTTTTCCGTAATATTTTAAACTTTTACGTAAAAGCCGTGTGTTCTACTAAATAAAATAGATGTATTGCCCCTTTCTGGCTCTTTTATGATACACTAATGGGTAGAAAGACAGGAAACTATGAGTAAGTATAAAAAAGTTTATCAAGATATTAAGAAAAAAATCGAAGAGCAGGTTTGGTCAACTGGACAGGCCCTACCGACAGAAAATGAATTAATGGAAGTGTATTCTTACTCCAAGGACACCATTCGCAAAGCACTATCTCTTCTTGAAATGGATGGTTATATTCAAAAGAAACAGGGGAAATCTTCTATTGTTATCGAACATGGTCTAATGAAGGACCAGTATCTTTCTGAAATTAAAACAGCGGGCGAATTGAACAAAAAATCACAGCACCAAATTCAGACCCAGCTTACTTCGCTTTATATTATTCAAGGTCAAGAAGATTTAATGTCAACTTTCGAAGTTGATGATAAGGTAGATTTCTATCGAGTGAGTCGGGTACGGACAATTGATGGTGAGCGGTTGGAATATGACATTTCCTATTTCGACCGTAGGGTCGTCCCTTATCTC
This sequence comes from Streptococcus sp. 2022WUSS037, assembly GCF_044427225.1. NCBI lineage: Bacteria > Bacillati > Bacillota > Bacilli > Lactobacillales > Streptococcaceae > Streptococcus > Streptococcus sp. 2022WUSS037. The sequence continues at coordinate 42,228 of NZ_JAOTGJ010000006.1, forward strand.
AGCAAAGAAATTGCCGAAAGCTCTATTTACCGCTACTTAGAAGAAGAACTCCATTTAACAATTTCTCATTCCAGACGTGAAATCTCCTTCCGTTTTGCAAACGAAGAAGAAAAACAATTGATGGACTTAGGAGACTATGACATGGTCGTCGTGGTCACTAGTATCACCTATCTTTCAAATGGTCAAGCTTTCCAGTATGGAACAATTAGTTACCGTCCAGACAAAGTTAGCTTTGTTTCTATGGCGAAACGGTAAAAGGAAACTTTCGATTTTTTCGACCAAGTGTACAAAACTTCTAGAATTTTATAGTTATAAAAAGAATGTCTCCGCTTTTTTGCAGAGACATTCTTTGCATTTATATACTAAGGAGAGCACCAATAATGGTAAAAACTGATAGTTTTTTATTCTTCAACACATAGGAAGAATTGATCTGATAAGTTTTGGAGTGGTTCAATCAACTTTCCTACTAATTGTTGGAATTCAATTAGTTACTGTGCCAAATATCTTCGTTATACTGCTCGATTGTACGGTCAGATGAGAAGAATCCTGCTTTGGCGATGTTGTGAACAACTTTCTTGTTCCAAGATTCTTGATCTTCGTAGTCTGCAAAGACTTGCTCTTTGACTTCAATGTACTCCGCCAAGTCAATCAAGGTCATGAACCAGTCTTTAGAAATCAATTCATGGTGCAAGCGACCTAGACGCTCTTCATTACCGAGGGCAAGCACTTCATCGCTGACGATAAAGTCTACCGCACGTTTGATGTTGGCATCGCCATTGTAGTAGTCTGCAGATACGTAACCAGCCTTGTCGTACAAGTCGATAATAGTATCTGAGTCCTTACCAAATATGTAAATATTGTCCATGCCAACCAACTCTGCAATCTCAACGTTGGCACCGTCCATAGTACCAAGTGTCAAAGCACCGTTGAGCATGAATTTCATGTTACCAGTACCTGATGCTTCTTTAGAAGCCAATGAGATTTGCTCAGAAATATCTGTCGCAGGGATGAGTTTTTCAGCAACAGTTACATTGTAGTTTTCAACCAAATGAACATTGAGGTATTTATTTACTTCTGGATCATTATTGATCAACTCTGACAAGCAAAGAATCAAATGAATGATGTCTTGAGCGATAATATAAGCTGGGGCTGCTTTACCACCGAAGATAACAGTGATTTTACGTTTTGGAAGGTTACCATTCTTGATTTCAAGGTATTTATGGATAACATACAAGGCATTCATTTGTTGGCGTTTGTACTCGTGGAAACGTTTGATTTGTGTATCGATGATAGAGTTTTCGTCCAATTCGATACCCTTGTTATCTTTGAGGTAACGTTTAAGGGCCAACTTGTTCTTGTGTTTGATTTCTGCCAACTTAGCATGAACTTCCTTATCATCAGCAAAGGCAAGCAATTTCTCAAGTTTCGTCGCATCTGTCAAATACTCATCGCCAATCAATTCCTTGATGTAGTCTGCAAGGTCTTGGTTAGCAAATTCCAACCAACGACGGAAGGTGATACCGTTTGTCTTGTTGTTGAATTTTTCTGGGTAAAGCTCGTAGAAAGCTTTCAATTCAGAGTTTTTGAGGATTTCTGTGTGAAGTGCAGCTACACCGTTCACTGAGTTTGAGAAGTGGATATCCATGTGAGCCATGTGCACACGACCTGATTCATCAATGATTTGGACTGCTGGGTCTTTAATTTCTGCACGAATAAGGGCATCCAATTCCTTGATGATATCTACCAAGTGAGGCACTACTTCTTCTAGGAATTCAAGTGGCCATTTTTCAAGCGCTTCCGCTAAGATAGTGTGGTTTGTGTAACCAGTCATATTCTTAACGATGGCAACTGCTTCCGCAAATTCAATACCATGTTTTTCAGTCAAAAGACGGATCAACTCAGGAATCACCATTGATGGGTGAGTATCGTTGATTTGCACATAAGCGTAGTCAGCCAAGTCATGCAAGTTTGAACCGCGCTCAATTGCTTCATCAATCAAAAGTTGAGCAGCATTTGATACCATGAAGTATTGTTGGTAGATACGGAGCAATTCACCATTCTTATCAGAATCATCTGGGTACAAGAAGAGTGTCAAGTTTTCTTTAATATCAGTCTTGTCAAATGAAATGCCATCTGTAATCAAGTCATAGTTGACAGACTCAATGTCAAACAAGTTAAGGTAGTTCTTGGTTTCTTTTTTATAGCCAAGAATATCAAGACGATCTAACTTAGATTTCAACGTGAAGTTTTTAAATGGCACGTCATAACTGATATCTGTTGGAATCAACCAAGAATCATTTTCAATCCAGAAGTTTGGCTCTGCATCTTGTTGGTTGTCCTTGAAAACTTGTTTGAACAAACCGCAGTGGTAGTTGAGACCAACACCCTCACCGTTGATTCCAAGTGTTGACATAGAATCCACAAAGCAAGATGCCAAACGTCCAAGACCACCATTACCAAGAGATGGTTCTGGTTCCACGTCTTCAACTTGTGCTAAAGATTTTCCAGCAGCTGCCAATTCAGCTTTAATATCTTTATAGATTCCCAAGTTGATCAAGTTGTTTGACAAGAGTTTACCGATAAGGAACTCTGCTGAGATGTAGTAAACCTTGCGTTTACCTGTGTTTTTTGGTTTTGTAGCTGCAGCTTCTTTTACGTAGTTTAACAATTGAAGATAGATTTCTTCGTTTGTTAAATCAGCTAATTTTTTCGAAGTATTTGTTTCTGCAAATGTTGTAAAGTTAATCATGTTTTTCATTTCCTCGTTGATATAGTGTTGTCATTTTGACTAAGAAGTCTTTGCGTTCCTGGGTTAAATCTTCAGCTTTCATTCGCCATTCCCAGTTACCTCCGACAGTTGAAGGCATGTTCATGCGGCTTTCTTCGCCCAAGTCAAGAACATCTTGCATGGTCGCAATAGCTGTGTCGCTGACAGTGGCAAAGAGTGTTCGAAGCATGGCTTGAGTCACTGGCTCAATCGGCTTTCTGTTGGTATAGGCATCTACAAACTCCTGTTGTTCAGGCTCTAGATTGTTATACCAACCGTTGACCACCTCATTATCGTGTGTGCCTGTGTAGGCGATAGAGTTTGGTACGCAACGGTGTGGGATGTCAATGCTTCTCCCTGTCACATCGAAGAAGCCAAATTCTAGAATCTTCATTCCTGGATAGCCACAATCTGCAAGCAACTTACGAGCCTTGGCATCGATATTTCCTAGATCCTCTGCAATAATAGGCAAGTCGCCGAGTGTTTCCTTGACTGCCTTGAAAAGATTGTAGCCTGGACCTGGCTCCCAAGTACCAACCTTGGCAACTTTAGCATCTCCTGCTACCTGCCAGTAATCTGAGAAGCCTTTGAAGTGGTCAATTCTCAAGACATCGTAAAGTTTGAAACTCTCGTGAATGCGGTAAATCCACCAGTTGTAGCCAGTTTTTTCATGTTGCTCCCAATCGTAGAGTGGGTTACCCCAAAGCTGGCCATCTGCAGAGAAGTTATCTGCTGGCACACCTGCCACATAAAGCGGCTTACGCTCACTATCTAATTTGAAGAGCTGTGGCTTGGTCCAAACTTCCACACTATCGGCAGAAACATAAATTGGCATGTCTCCGATAATCTTAATGTGGTTTTGATTGGCATATTCTTTTAGCTGTTTCCACTGGCTAAAGAAGAAATATTGAGTGACTTTAAAGTAATCAATTTGGTCTGCCAATTCCAAGCGGTATTTTTCAAGAGCTTCTTCATTTCGAGCAACAACTTTCTTGTCATCCCACTCTTGTAGGGCCTTGTTTCCAAAGTGTTCTTTAATAGCCATGAATTCCGCATAGTCATTTAACCATGACGAATTGGCTTTTTCAAACTCTTGAAAGGCTGCTTTACGCTTGTCATCGCTCAAGAAGTTTTTAACGGCTCTTTCCAAAATCGGACGACGAGCCTCATAGATCAAGGCGTAGTCTACTTTTTCTGGATTGTCCCCAAATTTCACATCTTGGTAGTCAAAGTTGGCCAATAAATCTTCTTCTGCCAACAAATCAAAATCAATTAAATGGGTATTTCCTGCAATGGCAGAAAATGATTGATAAGGTGAATCTCCGTAACTTGTCGTTGTGAGAGGAAGGAGCTGCCAGTAGGTCTGCTTGGTTTCGACCAAGAAATCTACAAAGTCATAGGCAGGCTTTCCAAAAGTACCGATACCAAACTTACCTGGAAGTGAGGTAATATGCATTAGAATTCCACTGGTACGATTTGTCATAAAAACGCTTTCCTTTCTATCGAATACGTTTATTAGTTTAACGCAAACGTTTGCATTTGTCAAGGATTTATACAATATTTTTAAAACTTTTACGTAAAATCATTCAAAATCTCCCATAAATACGCATTCTACCGCTCTTGTTGCCGTTAAACAAAAAAAGAAATTCTGAGTATTGAACCTCAGAATTTCAATATTATTCTATTATTTTATGAAAAGGTTTGCTCGCTGATTTGAATCTCATTTTCCACCACATCAGCCAACAAGTTTGTCACATCTAGGTGATCCAGATAGTAATCTGTCACCTTGTCTCGAATCTGATTTTCAATCACACGGCGCAATGGACGAGCTCCCATAGCCTGATCATAGCCTTCTTCCATCAAGAACTCTTTGGCTGCCTCAGTCACTTCTAAGTGAATACCTTTTTTAGCTAGGGTCTTATTGACCTGGCCTAACATCAAATCAACGATTGCCTTGAGGTCTTCTTTGCCCAAGTGTTTGAATTCGATAACTGCGTTGAAACGGTTAAGGAACTCCGGACGGAAGAATGGTGCGATGCGGTCCATGATGTCTTGATTTTCTTCACCTTCTGGCATTCCATAACCAAAACCAGCATTTGAAGTCGCGATGACAAGGGTATTTTTGAAATTGACTTGGTTGCCCTGTCCGTCTGTCAAATGACCATCATCTAGCACTTGCAAAAGGAGGGTAATCACTTGTGGATCTGCTTTTTCAATCTCATCCAAGAGTACAATGGAGTAAGGATTACGACGGACACGCTCTGTAAGAGTATGGGAATTATCATCATAACCAACATAACCAGCTGTGGTACCGATTAATTTGGAAACGGCTGTCCGATCACTGTATTCAGACATATCCAAACGAATAATGGCCTCCTTGTTACCAAACAAGTCTAGCGCTAACTGTTTTGCCAACTCTGTCTTACCCACACCTGTCGGACCGACAAAGAGGAAGGAACCAATCGGACGGTTGCCGTCATCAAAACCTGCACGATTCCGACGAATAGCACGAGATACTGCTTCCACCGCATCGTCTTGACCAATTACATTTGTCTCCAGGCGATGTTTCAATTCCTTGAGTCGTTCAATGTCAGAAGCTCCCATTTGTGAAACTGGAATTCCTGTCATTCGCTCAACCGCCTGAGCCACATCATTAACAGTCGCTACCACTTTCTGTTGCTCCGTGTGGTTGTCAATTTGTTCTTGGAGCTTGTCGATGCGGACTTTTTCATTGAGTGCTGTTTCGTAATCTTCTTTTTCAGCTGCTTGACTTTGCAAAGCTTTAGCCTGTTCAATCTCTGCCTCCAAAGCCTGGATATCTGTAACAGGATGTTGTGCAGCTAAGTGAGCAGCAGTCACATCGACCAGATCAATAGCCTTATCAGGCAAGCTACGTTGTGGAATATATTGGACGGAATAATCAACCGCAGCTCTCAAGACCTCATCTGGCAATTCAATATTGTGGTGGGCTTCATAAAGCGGCTTGATACCTTTCAAAATCTGGTAGGTGTCTTCTGCGGACGGAGCATTAACCTTGACTTCATTGAAACGACGAGCCAGAGCAGCATTTTTGTGAATGGTATTGCGGTACTCGTCTTGCGTGGTCGCACCAATGACGGTCAACTCTCCACGTGACAGGGCTGGTTTGAGAATATCTGCTAAGCCCTTGGAACCTGAGTCTCCACCAGTGCTACCAGCTCCCAAAATCTGATGAATTTCATCAAAGAAGAGAATGATATTGCCAGCTTTTTTGACTTCATCCACAAGATTTTGCACATTTTCCTCAAAGGCTCCGCGGTACTGAGTCCCAGCTTCCAAGCCTGAAATGTCGATGGAGATGATTTCCTTGTTCTTAATGGCTGCTGGCACATCACCATTGACAATGGCTTGAGCCAAGCCTTCTACTACCGCAGTTTTACCAACACCCGCATCACCGACCAGAACAGGATTGTTTTTCGTACGGCGAGCCAGGATTTCAGATGTTTCTTGAATTTCCTTGTTTCGTCCAATGACTGGATCCAACTTCCCTTCACGCGCATCTTGTGTCAAATTGCAACCAAGTTTTGCCAGAATTCCGTCTGACTTTATCTGACCTTTAGCCTGGGTTTGAGCCACTTCTTCTGTCTGTGGCAGGCGACCAGTCTGACGGTAAATGGCAAATTCCTCCGGTGTCACTTCACGACCATTGATAGAATAGCGACGACGCTCTGTACTATAACCACCCATGTTGCCCATGAGTTGATTGAAAATATCGTCCATATTGTTAAAGTTATTGAAATTGTTATTCATCGTTTTTACCTCGTTTAAGTTTTATTTGTTTTTGACTTTTACTGACCTTTGTTTTAAAAAAATAGCTAGTAGGGTATAATCCTGTCTTTCATATTAACCTCCTTAGAAGTTTGTCTTTTACTGACCAATAGGTCCAAGAGTAAGTCAAACTCTTCTCGTTTGACCTAAACTGACCTTTTGTTCAAAGAATTCGTAAGGTCCTTTACCTTACGAATCTTATTTTACATCATTGGTCAGTAAAAGTCAATAGTTTTGTTTGACTTTTTTTGACTTTTTGATATAGTCTTTTAGTTTACTTTTAGTACTAGCTCTAAAGGTTTGGGGAACCTTTGGAGGTGGAAAATAGAGCGAACAAAGTTCGCATCAAAAGCTGCAGGTAGCTTCAATAGTCCAGTGGACTATTAAAGGTTGGAAATCGCACTTACGATAGTAAGTAACATTCGCAAGGTACGGCAAAGCGAGTTCAAATAATAATGAGATTATTTGAAGTTGGAGATAGAGGCTGGGCAAAAAGCCCAGCACCGCTTCTCAAAGTTAGTGTCAACATCTCAGCGCAGTGGTTGATTGGCAGATTTGTTCGTGTTTTACACTCCAAATCTAACCTAATCAACTGTGCGGGGGTGGGAAAACGAACTCTTCTATGAATGGTTTAGTTCTTTCCCACTCCCATTCGCCGCAGTAATAAAAGATAAACTGAATGACGCTAATAGGGTATAATCCTGTCTTTCATATAACCTCCTTAGAAGTTTGTCTTTTACTGACCAATAGGTTCAAGAGTAAGTCAAACCCTTCTCGTTTGACCTAAACTGACCTTTTGTTCAAAGAATTCGTAAGGTCCTTTACCTTACGAATCTTATTTTACATCATTGGTCAGTAAAAGTCAATAGTTTTGTTTGACTTTTTTTGACTTTTTGATATAGTCTTTTAGTTTACTTTTAGTACTAGCTCTAAAGGTTTGGGGAACCTTTGGAGGTGGGAAATAGAGCGAACAAAGTTCGCATCAAAAGCTGCAGGTAGCATCAATAGTCCAGCGGACTATTAAAGGTTGGAAATCGCACTTACGATCGTAAGTAACATTCGCAAGGTACGGCAAAGCGAGTTCAAATAATGATGAGATTATTTGAAGTTGGAAATAAGGAAACGAAGTTTCCTCATTCGCCGCAGTAATAAAAGATAAACTAAACGACGATAAAAAATCTAACTGACGGTAGATTTGATAGCTACTAGATGATAATCCCTTCCAAATGATCTAGTTCATGCTGAACAATCTGAGCTTGGAAGTCTGTCAGCTTTAGGCTCTGCTTTTTCCATGAAGCATCCAAAAACTCCATTTCAATCTCCTGATAACGAGTGGTGGGGCGGGTACCTTCCAACGACAGGCAACCCTCCTCAGTCTTATAAGGCTTGGCCTTGCTGATGAGGACGGGATTGTACATGACCAGGTTGGTAAAACCCATGTTGACGATGATAATCCGCTTTTTGACGCCAATCATGTTGGCCGCCATGCCCACGCATGCGTGAGCGTTGGCTACCAAAGTATCCTGTAAATCTTGACCTACCTGCACATCTAGCTGAGTCGCAGGCTCAGACTTCTGCTGCAGGAAGAAAATATCTTTCATTATGGGTTGAATCATGGGAACCTCTTTCGATAAAGTATATAGTATTATTTTACTATTTTTTTGATAATTTGAATTATTTTATGCTTTATAGGATGAGGATAATAGCGAAAAGTACCAGCTTTTCTCAAAATGTAACCATTAAAGTTCTGTTTAAATCGAAGAACACCATCTGAGCTGTCGAATATCCCTTGAATACCAAGGAAATTATAACGCTTAAGATTTCGTTTTATTGCACGTTGCATCGCCTCATATTGAAGTAAGAAAGGTGCAGATAGGCTTTGAAACTCTGAATATGAGCCACCAAAAAGATAAGTTGCCTCATTCACATCATAAATTATCAGTGCACATGCCAAAAAAATAGGAGCTGTCTGAGTTTGATTTAAAATATTTTGAACCGCCTCCTGTTTTTTCAACAATTTCTGCACTTGCTGTGCATACTGTTTTGAATTTCTATCACTTGTTTCTATTTCCTTTTCAATTTGCTTTAGACTGGCTTTCGGGTCAAGTTCTGCAACTAAAAAATCTGCCTGTGTACCAAAGCTTTCAAAAAGACTGTTATAGTAACCACTATCTCTATCTTCAAAGCCTTGTCTAGCTCCAGTTTCCTCAATTATTTTTTTGAAAGCTGAAAGCTCCTTATGATTGATGCTACGAATCCTGATACCGTAACTTTCTGAATTTTTTATGTTTCGTTTACTATTTTTATTGTAGGATTGCAATAACGACGTTGTTGAATACCCTTGCAAATCCTTCACATAATGCCAAACAGGCTCTCCATTTGGATAACCTGTTTGTAAGCCATCATGTTTAAATCCAACTTGCACCAGCTTCTCAATTAGTTGAGTATCTGCTTCACTCATTGGATTCCCTACACTATCAAAGATTTGATAGGCTTGGGAAGGCTTGACCACCAATTCAAGTACGCCTTCACGCTTCGCATAGTTTTTTAAAGATTGATAAAATTCCTCTAAATAAGCATGATCGGTAACCAGCGGTCCAGAATTCAATTCCATATACAAACCACCAGCCATCTTCTTACAGAAAAGCAAAGTAGAAATAACGATCTCTAATTGTGAATTTTTAAAACCAACATAGCGAACATCGTATCCTCGCTTGGATAGTAATCCAGCCATTTCAATGGATTGAAAAAATGATTTTTCATTTACTTGTTGACAATGCTTTAAAAATTCTTCTTTAGTTATTTGACAAAAAGTCATTATTTTTTCTTCCTTAATTTTTTTCTAATTTCCAGTAAAACTTGAAAAATCTTATATAATATTGGCGAAACAATAAGGTCGAACTCCCCAATATACTCTTCTACTACTGGATTCAAATGTGATTTAAAGTGATAAAGGCCTCCGTCTAAAGTTGGCTCTATTCCTCCTAAATTTTGCCATTTCACACCTCGTTCGAAAGCATACTTTGCTGTCTCCACCCATGTTAGTAAAGCAGGCTGATAATGTTTAAACTTTTCATCCATACCAGCATAGATATTTTCAGATGTTCCTGCAAAATTTATTGTCAAAGTACCAGCCAATGGAACTAGCTTACTCCCGTTACGAGTCATAGAATTTATCATTTCTAATTCTGCATTTATTCTTCGGGTTTCTTTTTTATAATGTTCAATCTTCGATTGTCTTGTAGTGGAGGTGAAGGTCATGGCCTCTTTTACTAATTTTTCTTCAAGATAAGATAACTGTTCATATCTCTCTGCTAAATCCAAATAGGCAACTACAATATAAGAATTTTCTGGATAGGCATTCAATATTTTTTGATAATACTCCCTCCCCCGCAAGCGAATAGATTTGCGCTCCTCAGTCTTTTTTAATAGCTCTGAAAAATCTCTTAACAACTCCTCACGACCAATTCGAATCTCAATACCTTTATTACGCGCCGACCGAATATTTTGTCGAACTCGTTTATTTAGTGATTCCTCTGAGAAGGATTCGCTATATAATACTGCATGACAAGTAGGTTGGATTGTAGCCGACATGGTCTGCACTCGACCAGACCAAATACCTCCCAAATCAACAATCCTATCTTTGACGGCAAGTACATTTAATTCCTCTTCCCTATCTCCTGTTATAGTTTTACTAGATAGTCGAATAAATGGATCGAATTTTATAACAACACTGCGTTCTCGAAGGGCAAATTCTTTTATAGACTTAAATACAAATGACACTAATTCAGCATCTTCATAATCCATTACAGGACCTCTTGGTATATAAATCATCGTAAAACCAAATGGTACTACCAATCTTCTGATAAGAAGAGAAGCAACTGCCACTAATTTCCCATCTTTAAAAAAGCCTAGTCTCTCATTTCGCCACTCACTTTTTACGGTTGCCCACTGACTACTCTGCAACAGGTTAGCCTGTGGTGATTGCTTTACAAATGAATCATGTTCCTTAGCAGAAATACCTACTTTATAAGTGTAAAACATTGATTATTCCCCTTGTTCATAATTACTTTTAACGCTAATTAGGAAGGGCTTGCCCGTAGTGTCAAGCCCTGCTATACTAGTATAGCAATCGATTTTGTCAAGTATTTTTACTCAATCATAAAAAAATAATAATGTTTTATTTGTGCCACGAAATCACTCATGCATATATATATTCGTTTCCTTTGGTTTCTAATATTTTAAAATTTAGCAATGTACCTCCAAGTCATAATTAAATTGATATATACATAGCCAAGATGAACATAAAAAAGCCTAGTTCTCACTAGACTTTCCTTATTTATTCTTGGCAATAAATCGCAATTGCCTGATTGGCTTCCAAGCTCTGCATTTTTCCAAAAGCTTCAAAAATAGCCTGCATCTCTTGGGCAAACACCCAGTCCTTACCGGCATCGTATTTCTCTTCAAATTCCGCAAAGGCTGAGGTATTCCCCCAACACTCCTTGGCCTCCACCTTGTAGGCGTCTAGTTGACTGCTGTCAAATGCGTGAAAATCCATGACTTCTCCTCCTTTTTCTGTGAGCAATCTGTCGTGATTGATGATGCGATCCAGTCGTTCCCTTTTGAGCTCTAAAAGGGTGATATGGTTCCGCAAGACCTGCTGACGATTGACTTCCGTCACATCCAAAAGCTGCTGATACTCAATGAAAATCAAAATCAGTCTAGGCGACGCAGATGCAGATAGAACTGAAGTTCATCAAATCAAGTCAACGACGTCTGATTTTGATTTTCGAAGAGCATGAATGTCTCTGAGAGGAAAATCCAATTCTCGAAATAATAGAATTTCTTGCAGACGAGCCAAGTTCTCCTGATTATAGTAGCGATAACCATTTTCAGCCACAAATGCTGGTTTGAGCAAACCAATCTGATCATAGTGGTGCAAGGTCCTCACCGTCAGTCCCGTCAGCTGACTAACCTGCTTTACCGTCCATTTTTCGTTCATGTAAACCTCCTCTCTATGACCAGTATAAGGGATAACGTAAGGTGAGAGTCAAGGGAAATATTAGATTTTCTTCAACTGGTTATCCACAATAGCAATCTCATTTTCCTGACACCAGTCCAGTACAAGTTCTTCGTAGCATTGTGCCTCAAAGGCGTACCAGTCTTCCAAGCGGTCACGTCTCTCTAGCTCACTCTTAAAACGCCCAAAGGCACCGCGACCTCGAATGGATCGAGACAGGCGGTCAGGTAAGTCACCATCAGGCAAATGATAAACATAACGCTCCATGAATGTGTAGGGATTAAAGTCATAATAGGTCGGCAGCCTTACAAACCGTCCCATCACATCCTCCTCAATCTCTTCTTCTAAACCATCACGGGATTCAAATCTAAAGTCCTCAACAGACAGATAGACTAATTCATCTAGGTGACTATCATAATAGTACCTGTCATCTTGATTCAGCATCTGCAATGCATCAACCACATCTCGAAACCAAACTGCCATATCCTACCACCTCACTGCATCTAATTCCTCTATCATGGCTTTGCGTCGCGGATACTGGACTTTCCACGAGGTGCGAAGGCTTTCACTCACTACTTTTCCATCAGGTAAACCTGCAATTTTTGCTAAATACTCTGCTAACTGGCGATAGCGATTTCGACTACTAGCCACCTCCATCTGCTGACTGACAGCTTGGGCGTAGGCATCTCGTAATTGCTCGGGCAGTTTCTCTGATAAATAGTCCTCAAACCGGTCCAAATTTTCTAAGAACCAGTAACTTGCTGTAATGCGGTCCAATAATTCCTGTGGTCGGTCTGCCAATTGCAACAACTTCAACTGCTGTGACTGGAAACGACGATCCTCCAGCAAATCATCTAAGTAGCTCTGCCATTCTTCCCTAGAAACATAGTCCCGTAACTCCTCTATCAGTTCCAAGTCAGTATCACCAGCTGAGAAAATCATCTCCAGGAGTTCTTCTCTCACCTTGTCATCCCGCCCCTGAGAACGATAGATGTCCCGTAGCTGCTGGCTATAATCCGACACCAATCCTCTATACTGGGCATCCAATCGCTTACTTTCCTGTAAGAGGTGAACTGCCCGGTCTAGCTGCTGATTTGCTACAGCCTGAGCAATGGCCAGTTTACGAAGCTCTGCAACCTCCCAATGATTGGCCTGGAAGGTCAGCAAGTCTGCCTCACTAGAGCCCAACTGAACCAACAACCTGTAACAGAGCATGGCAAATCGATCACGACGGAATTTCCATGACCAAGAGGACTTGTCTCCTTCTTCTATCGCCTGCAAGACCGCTTGAAAATAGGTCAATTTCTGCTCAAGGAAGGTTTCTTCTTGAAACTCCATTTCCACAAATTCCATGAGAAGATCCTCTGCAACCTCATAGCCACTTAGCTGTCCTAAGCACCAGTCTAGTAATTCTTGGGCAATCTTATCCGGAGCTACAGTCAATAAATGCTGCCAGTAGCCAGCAAGGCTATAAAGTAGACTACCAGTTGTTCCATTGGAATCATCCAACTCTTGTTGGCAAATCTGATGATAGAAGGCATCTGATACAGCCAAGAAACTCTCATACTCACACCTATCTAGCAAAGGCTGGAGATACTGATGCATGGCCTTTTCCACGGCCCGTTCGTAATCCCTAGTCTGCCTATACTCGATATAGCCCGTACGCCTGTCCTCAAAAGGAAGCCCCAGATCTCTGATTTCCTTTTTCACATTTTCCACTTGCTGTGAAGTTAACTGGGCAGAGAAACGCAGCTGAATTCGATTAGCCAGTTCCCTATCTTCTTGAGCCAATTCAAGAATAAAATCCCGTAGCTGCTCAACTGTCAGTTTATCCAAGAGCTGGGCAAGTGACACATCCTTTCCCTTGACAACTGGCTGACCCTCCAACTCCGAAATGGCAAACAAGACTGCAGCCATATGCTTACAGTGGTTCATCTCCTGAGCATGGGGACACTCACACCACATACTGACTAGCTGACCATGCTCCAAGTCAATCTCCACCTGATAGACTTGACTACCAATGACATGTGCAGAGTAGCCCTCACCTGTCTCTTCAAGCCCTTGAACAGCGTCATCTAAAAACAAACTGTAGCCCCTATCTACAATGTGAGGCTTAAAATAGTCCATCCAATTTTTCATGATTTTTATCCTTTGATTTTGTTACTTAAATTATACAAAAAAAATAGGAAGGTTTTCAAGTCAACTACAAAAACTTCCTATTTTCTCTTGATTTCAACTCCTATTCATTACTCCACCCTCACCGGCACGCGCCCGTAGGTCTGCTCTGCTATTGCGTTAGCGCCCAACCGATAGACGCTATCTGCCTGCTGGGTCAGGCTGTCCCAGGGCTCTTTGCCGATCCGCGTCACCAAGGCCACCCGCTCCTTGACGGTCTTGAGATAGGCCTGGCCTCGAGCCGAAAAGCCTAGGACATGGACCGCTTCTGGCAAGGGAGTTTCCACCGCATTGACCAAGATGTAGGTCAGCACCCGCCGCACTCTCGCCTTAGTGTAGCGCTTGGTCGCAACAGCTTCCACCAACTCCTCCACGGTCGCTACGCTCCCAATAGCAGAGCGGATACGACTGGCTAGTTCATCGTTGACCTGAAAGACCTGACTGAGATCTCGGTGGGTCGCAATCTGGTAGCGGAGCAGGGGAAAATAATTTCTCCAGCTTACCTTGGTCGCCTCTTCAAAGAGACTGGCAGACGGTAAAAAGTCACGCACCAAGTCCAACTGGTCAGCACCCTTTCGGATAGCCGTCGCCGAGGCGTAGGTCGTTTCCACCTCTTCCGAGTGAAAACCAGCCCCCTGCCGCTGAACTGGACCAAGCTGAATACCTGTTCCAGCCACCGCCTTAGCGTAAGCCAAGCCCAGAATATGATTGGGTGTATCACCTGTGAAGGTCAGCCCAGCAAACTCCTGCCACATGGTCTGGGTCTTCTGTGGATAAGAGAGACTGTCTGGCAAGTTTTTCACAAAATTTTCCATCTCTTCCGACTTATCCATATAGATATCCGCAATTTTCTGGTAATCCAGCATTTCTTCCGTACCGAAGACCAACTGCTTCACACCTAACTTGTGTAGAATGTCAATCGCCCCCTTGGCAAAATGGTCAGCTGACTGGACTGACACCAAGAAAGGCATTTCGACCACCAAGTCTGCCCCGTGTTCCAAAGCCATCTGAGCCCGTGTCCACTTATCCACAATGGCTGGCTCACCCCGTTGCATAAAATTGCCAGACATAACCACGATTTTCAAGCCTTCCGCCTGTTCCAGCAGGTATTTATGCCCCGTGTGAAAAGGATTGTATTCTGCAATAATCCCTGAAATCATGCCTTGACCGCCTTGAAAAACCACCGCTGGCTAGTTTCGGTCGGAGCTTGAGCTTCAAAGTCCGCAAAGACTTCCACAGAGGCAAAACCAGCTAGTTTCAAACATTCCACATAGGTTTCAATCGGATAGGTCCGCTCTTCATGAACTTCATCCCGACGGATAAACCGCTCCTCTTGACTGTCCTCATCTTTGACAAAGAAGGTCAATTCGTGCACAATGGAATGCGCATGCTCACCCTCATAGGTATCCCAGACGAAAGCGAAGTCCTCGTAATTTTCATGGTAGCTATAGCCTGCAAATACTTCTTCCATTTGATAGATGGAGTGAACGTCAAAAAGGAAAGTACCACCTTGATTGAGAACAGAGTGAACTCCTTCAAAAACTCGCAAAACGGCTTCTCGGTCTGCCATATAACACAGACTATCCGAGTAACAAGTCACCGCATCGAAATCTCCAACACCTTCCAGAGCCATCATATCTGCTTGGGCTAGTTCCATCATGACACCAGCTGCTTCTGCTTTTTTCTGAGCCAATTCCAACATTTCATAGGACAGGTCAAGCCCTGTCACCTCATAACCCTTTTGAGCAAAACGTACAGCCTGAATCCCTGTCCCACAGGCCAATTCTAAAATTGTCTTGGTGTCTTGTGGCAAGTTCCGCAAGCTAAAATCTGTCCATTTATCATACAAGCTGTCATCCATGATTTCATCATAGACCGCCGCAAAGGTTTCATAAGTTGCCATATTTCCCCATTTTTCCTTTCATAAAAAGGGAGTAGAAAAGAACTCCTCAATTCAAAAGAGTTCATCAACAAGTCTTTATTTCTAGTTATTGAGCTGAAACAGTTCCCCAAACTGTTTCACTACTCCTCTTCTAAAAAGTCTGCGACTTCCAAGAAGCTGCCTTCGTGCCATAATTTTTCAAGGTTGTAGAGGTCACGCATTTCTTCTGAGAAGATATGAACGACTACGCCTCCAAGGTCTAAAAGGACCCAGCCGCCGTTACTATCGCCTTCTACACGGCTACCCTTGATCCCAACTTCCGCTACCTTTTCACGGATGCTTTCCGCAATAGCCTCCAACTGGCGACTGTTCATGGAACTGGCAATCACAAAGTAGTCTGTCAGGCTGGTCACGCCTTGAACATCAATTACAACAAGGTCCTCAGCTCGCTTGTCATCAGCAGCCTGGACCACAACTTTTACTAAATCTAGTTCTTTCATCTTATCCTCTAATTATATTTTCTAATGTATCCACCTGGGCAAAATTCCATGACCAGATGTTTTGGTAGTGGTCAATCAAGTCCTTGGCATCCAATTTTCCTGAATAACCTGTTGTCGTTCCGTCCTGAATCACAGCTACCTTGTAGCCTAGTTCAAAGGCTACTTTAATCGTCGTATCAATGCAAAAATTGGTCGCCATGCCCATGATAATGAGCTGCTCAATTCCCTTTTCCTGCAAATAAGTATGAAGCCCTGTTTCCTTGAAGGCACTGTTAAAGGTCTTATCGAAAATCTTCTCACTAGCTAAGGGTGCAACAGTTGAGTGAATCTCCCAGTCAGCAGTCCCCTTGACCAATTCCTGGTCATGATGGCGGACATGGATGACCTCTAGCCCCGCTTGACGGGCTTGAGCAAGGCTCTCATGCCAGAGCCGAAGCCGATTTTCAATCCCATAGGGCTTACCTTCCACAGGCAAATGCTGAATGTCAATGACTAACAATGCAGATTTCAAAACTTGACCCCAGGCGTTTCCAAACGGAACACCAATTCCCTTTCTTCTTCAAAATCTAAGACAAAACCATTTTTTTCCAAGAGTCTTGCCATCTTTTGGTTGCCCTTGACATAGGCGACAATCAAATGATTACAGACAGGGTGAGCTCTTGCTTGATCAATCACGACTTCCAAAGCAGCCTGACCATAGCCTTTCCCCTGAAATTCTTGACCAATCATAAACCGCCAGAGCATATATTGCTGGATGTCCTCATCAATGTCAATCAGGGCGAAGCCAACAACCTGCTCATCTGCCCAGATGGCATAGGGAAAGACATCACCATTCATTCTGTATAGCCAGGCATCCGCCAAGGAACGCACGTTGGGAGCTACGAAGCCCTTATCTGCCTCGGCTACTGTCAAGTCCAAGACAGCTTGATAGGAGCTTTCATCCACAGGTTTTAATGCAATCATCTCTACTCCTTCAAATATGTGACATGTCCATTATAAGTTTCCAAGGTTTGTGGATAAATGGGAATCCCCTTCTTGGCCAAGTAAGAAATGGTTTGGGCAGTTTCATAGGCTACCGCCTTGTCCAAAGACTCTTTTGCAATCCGTCGTGCCTCGTCCACCCCAGGAAAATCCCGATTGGGTTCGATGTAGTCCGCCACATAGAGCACCTTGTCCAGCAAGGTCATCTGCCCCGCACCAATGGTGTGTCGTTGAATAGCTTGGAAAATTTCCTCATCTTTCAAGCCAAAATCTTCTGCGATTTTATAGGCCCCAACCACACCGTGCCAGATGTTATTATCCCAGTTAAGCAGGTCCTTGTCCAAATCATACTTGGCAATCAAGTCCAGAAAGATTTGGTCTTCCACTTCCTTGGCATAATCATGTAAAAGCGCTGCCAGACTGGCCTTTTTCGGATCACAGCCGTATTGGTCTGCCAAGGCAAGCGCCGTCTGCTCCACCCCCAAGACATGTTGGAAACGCGCTGGCTTCATGGCTACACGGATTTTTTCCAAAAGAGCCTGACGGTCAAATGTCAAATCTGCTGCAATCATTGGTAGAGTCCCTTTTCTTCGATATAGTCCAGAACTTCATGGGGCACCATAAAATTCGGCACCCGTCCTTGCTTGATAAAGCTCCGTACCATGCTGGAGGAAATGTCCATCAAGGGCACATCTACCCAGATAACAGGATAGGAAGTCCCTGCCTTGTAACGAGGACGCTGGACACCAACAAACTGCACCAACTGGACCAATTCATCAATCCTGTGCCATTTTGGGAGGTAGTCTACCATATCTGCACCGATGATAAAATAATAATCCGTATCAGGATTTTTTTCCTTCAGCAATTTCATGGTGTCGTAGGTATAGCTGACACCACGGCGTTCCAGTTCAATGGTTTCAATCCCCAAGCCCTCAATACCTGCAATAGCCATCTTGAGCATGGAATAGCGATGGTATTCGTCAATGGTTTCTTTCTTATCCACATGAGGCGGAATGAATTCTGGCATGAGCAAGACCTCATCCAACTTCAACTGTTGACGGACCTGGTCTGCCACAATCAAGTGAGCATTGTGGACAGGATTGAAGTTCCCTCCCAGAATCCCCACTTGTTTGCGATTGGTTTCTTTCTTTTCAACCTCTAATTCAACCTTGGTAAAGGGTGTTAAGAGTTCAATAGCCATAGGCTCTCCTTCTTAGATTTCTTTGACCTGTTTGGAAATTTTACGGTTCTCTTTCTTGCTAGATTGTTTGAATAAAATCAGGATGCGACCGATTTTTTGGACCGTATCCACACCGATTTCTTCTTCCAAGATTTCAGCTACTTCGTGGATGTTTTCATCCGTATTTTGTAGCAAGGTCACCTTGATCAATTCACGCGCATCCAAGGCCTGACGAACACTGGTTTTAATCTGGTCATTGAGACCATTTTTCCCAATCTGAATGATGGATTTGAGACTGTGTGCCTGACTGTTCAAAAAGGCACGTTGTTTTGAAGTTAATGACATCTATTTTTCCTATGTTTCTATATTTATCGTCATTTAGTTTATCTTTTATTACGTCAACGTATGAGGAAACTTCGTTTCCCTATTTCCAACTTCAAACACTCCACTGGAGTGTTTGAACTCACCTTGCCTGATTGAAACAGTATGGGGGACTGTTTCAAGTCAATGCCTAGAAACAAGAAAGCATTGAGTTATGCCTGCGGCTGTTGATGCGAACTTTGTTCGCATTATCTCCAGCCTTCAAAGGTTCCCCAAACCTTTGAAGCGAGTACTAAAAGTAAACTAAAAGACTATATTGGCTAACAAATGTAACCAGGACTCACATCTAAATAATCGCCTTGCGGATCACCACATCCACACCCTTAGGCGCCCAGGCAGCAATATTAGCCTTTTCATTGACACGAATCCAACCAAGACCTGAGAAGACCACATCGGTCTTTTCGTTGATGGTAAATTCATGACGGACCAATTCAGGAAATTCTTTCAATTCCTTGCTGGTTGGTGGCACTAAAAGTGAGCCCGCATGTTTCTGGTAAAATTCACTAGCTCCCTGCAGTTTGGTGCGGTGGAGTTGCAATTCATTGTCAAAGAAGGCCGTAAAGCCTTGGCGTTCACCAGCCACAAAGTCAAATCGTCCCAGACCAGCCAAGAACAAGGTTTGTTCTGGATTGAGCTGGTAGGTCTTTGGCTTGATTTCTTTCCGGGGGCTGATGTACTTAAGGTTTTTAGCCGTCAAATAATGGGCCATCTGGTGACGATGGATAATTCCTGGCGTGTCATAGATGTACGAACCATCATCCAAAGGAATTTCAATCTTATCCAGCGTCGTTCCAGGGAAACGTGAAGTCGTAATGACATCCTTGTCCCCTGTGATTTCTTGGATAATAGCATTGATCAAGGTTGATTTGCCAACGTTGGTCACACCGACCACATAGACATCCCGTCCCTTGCGGTGTTGTTCAATCTTTTCAATCAAGTCCTTGATAGCCTGCTTGTTTTGGGCTGAAGTCAAGACCACATCGACTGGTCGCATGCCGATTTCATGCGCCCGCTCGGTCAACCACTGGGTGACCTTGCCTGTCTTGACAGACTTGGGTAAAATGTCCTGCTTGTTGCCGACCAAAAGCACGTCATTTCCAGAAATAAAGCGAGGCAAGCCAGGAATGACTGACCCATTGAAATCAAAAATATCAATGACATTGACCACCAAGGCATCACTTTCTCCTACGCTATGGAGGAGTTTCAAGAAATCGTCATCCGAGATATTGACATCTGAAATCTCATTATAATGGCGCAAACGGAAACAACGTTGGCAGTAGAGTTGCCCTGTTTCCAGACCTTTTTCTAGGGCTGATTGAGGTGTAAAACCAGCGACAGCCTTGTCTAGCGTCTGAATCTGGGCACCACAGCCGATACAAAATAATTCTTCCACTTACATCTCCCTCTTGTAGTCTATCGCTCCGTATTTGGCGATAATTTTTTTCATGGTCCGTCGCTCACGCCAACGGTTAATCTGCGTATTGATCGAATCCGACTTTATCAAGGGCTTGACCAAAACAGACTTGAGCCCAGCTCGCTTAGCAGCCCGAATGTCTGTCATCAACTGATCCCCAATCATAACGACCTCATGTGGCTGAACATCAAATCGTTTTAAGGCGCGGTTAATCCCAAAGGTGAAAGGCTTGAGCGCAAAGGCTTCAAATTCAATCCCAAAAGGTGCAACTGCACGTTTAACCCGCTCGTATTTGTTGTTGGAAACCACCACAACAGGAATGCCTGCGGCCTGTAAATCCTGTAACCACTGGCGCATCTCTGGCGTACCATCGGGGTTATTCCAAGCAATTAAGGTATTGTCCAAATCGACAAAGACCACCTTGATTCCCTGTTTTTTCAAACTGTCAACTGTCACATCATAGGCCTTTTCCAAGGCAAAATCTGGCATGTAATTTTCTAACGTCACGGACTTCTCCAAAGAATTTTATCAGATAATTATACCATTTTTCTAGGAAAAAAGCGAATAGATAGCCAAAAGGAAAACACCCGGTGGAACCGAGTGCCTATTCTACGAAGCTATTTGCTTTCTAAAATCCAATCCTTAGGAATGAAAATCATATGGGTCAACAACCAATCAATATCCAGTGAATATTTCGAGAAGGCAAATCCAATTTCCTCAACACCAGAATCATCCTCATCCATGCCTAAAATCGTCGTCGCATGACCATAATCAGCATGACTGTCATCAAAGAGGCGCCAAATCAGTGCCTTGTAAACCAATTTTTTGGCATCATAGAGCGTATACACCTCTCGATATTCTGAAAAGGCTAAACAGTCCTTGCCTTTGGGTTCGACACCCTTAAGTTGAGCAATAGCAATCAAACTTTCATAATTGTGGTAACGTAGGGAATTGTTTAAAGATTGGGCCAAGCTCACTGCATAATCCAAGGCTAAATCACTCACCTCAACTGCCACAGTCCCCAATTGTTCGCGGATCGGATTCAATAAATTCGCAGCAAATCGAGCCAGTTCTTCTCGAATCTCCTGAGGTAGATTCTCAATATCTTCTAGAATGACCTCTCTGTCTTGTTCGGCGCCCCTGTAAATGTTCGTTTCAAGACCTTCCTCGCCAAGGCGCTCTAATTCTGGGTCAAAGCCCTTTTTTCCTGCTCGAACGTACTCCAACAGAGTAGCGTAGTAGCCTTCCGGCAACAAAATCTGATCACCAAAATATGGCGCTTCAATAGTTGTCATGGTTTTCTCCCCCGCGTTTATTTATATTGTTATTGTAACAAGTTTATATTTTTTTGTAAACCTTTTCAACTCTTATTACATACTTATACGAAGGATAAGAATTTCATAGGTCATCTCTTACCAAAACAAACGTGTCCCATGCACCTGGTCAACTGGTAATTTTTGCAATAAGTCAGGTACATTGTCTACTGTTAAGCCACCACCGATTAAGATTTCAATTTTGCCTTGAGCATAGGTTACAATTTCCTGCAACCATTCCACATTGTTCAAGGCAGAGCCAGTCAAACTTCCTCTGGTCAAAATCCGAGTCACCCCATGCTCTGCCAGCCAATCAAGTGCTTCAAACTGGCGTTCTTTAGGAATTTGGTCAAAAGCCATGTGAAAGACAATCTGACAGTCTTGCGAAACAACAAACAACCTTTCTAGTGCTGCTTCATCCAGCCATTTTTCCTTTGTCAAGACACCGTAGACCAAACCATCCGCCCCCAGCTCTTTAGCTACTTTACAATCCTCGAGCATGATCTCTAGCTCTGCCTCGTCGTAGCAAAAATCGCCACCGCGGGGACGAATCATGGTCATGACTGTTGCATCCTGCTCGTGAGCCAGTTGACAAACATGTTTGATTACAGCATAGCTCGGTGTCGTCCCTCCGACTGCCAAATTGTCGCAGAGTTCAATCCGCTGGGCACCCATCGAAATAGCTTTGGCAACATCTATATGGTTTTCAGAACAAAATTCTTTTATCATGGTCATTCCTCTCGAAGTCTTTTTCTTAAGTATAACAAAAAAGAGTATATTAACCAATACTCTTTTCGGAAATTATGACATCCTTTAATGATATGAGAAGAACTGCTGATAAAATCAAAGCCATGCCTAGAAAATCAATTGGATAAAAACGTTCATTGACCAACCAGACCGCAAAAAAGACTGATGCAATTGGCTCGATAGAAGCTAAGAGGCTACCATTTACCGGTCCCACCATGCTGACGCCTTTGAGAAAGGCCGTATAGGCAAAAATGGTCCCAACACCGACAATCCCTACTAGGCCCAGCAAATTCCCACCATCCAAAAAAAGTGGTTCTTGCCAGGTCTGTAGACCAAGAGCTACCATCAGACCACCCATCAGCATGCCCAGACCAATGACCACCAAGCTACCATACTGACCAATCAGTTTAACAGGTAAAATAATATAAAGGGCATAGGTCAGGGCTGAAAAAAGTCCCCAAGATAAGCCAAGTGGTGTGATAGCCAACTCCGTCAACTGTCCATGGGTCGCAATCAATAGAGTACCTGCGATTGCCAAGACAATCGATACCACCTCTATACCTGATGGCTTTTGTCTGTGTTTTAAACAGGTATAGGCCAGAACCAAGATAGGACAAAGATATTGGAGAACAGTTGCCGTACCTGCATTTGTATAAGCGATAGCCTGCAAATAAGCCAACTGATTGAGGGCGAGACCAAACAAGGCAAAGAAAAATATGCCCAGCAAGGCTCGACCATTTTTCAACAGGGCAAATAACTCCGTTCTCGCCGTCAACACACATAGCCCTAGCAAAACAAGGCCCGAAAGCAGCAAGCGCAGGGAGGTTATCAACTCGACCGACATGCCTCGTCCAATCAGGTATTGCCCACTCACACCCGAAAGCCCCCAAGCTATCCCTGCAACTAAGGTTATCAAGGTTCCCAATCTCTTTTCCGCCATCCTATCTCCTTTTCACAATACGAATATTCCTATTATACCAAAAGAGCAGGACACCGTCCCACTCTTTCTTACAATTACGTTGATAAACCCACAAACTCAATAAAGCGCATAAAGGCTGCCTGTCCTTCTGGAGTACGTTTGTAGACCCCTGCATCTTCCAAGACACGGGCAAAGATTTGTCCGACGGATGCTCGAATGACCTCTTCAGCCGTCTCTTCTGTCACAACTGGATGTTCTGCTTTTAATCTGTCTGCCCAAGGCTGATGATAGTCAGCCACCTGACTAGCTTGACCCAGTAGGTATTTCTTGACTTCAGCCAATTCTGCTTTTAAGCGTGGAGGCAAAATCGCCAAGCCCATGACCTCAATCAAGCCGATATTTTCTTTCTTGATATGTTGGACGTCTGGATGTGGATGATAGATGCCATCTGGAAACTCTTCCGAGGTCTGATTATCGCGGAGAACCAAATCCAGCTCGTACAAATCCCCTCGTTTCCGAGCAATCGGGGTAATAGTATGATGGGGAGTTCCATCTGTCTCAGCCTTAATCTGAACGCTATCATCTGAGTAGCTCCGCCATTTTTCCAAAATCTTAGTCGCTAAACCAAGAAGCGAAAGCTTGTCTGCGGAACTCAAGCGAATGACCGACATGGGCCACTTGACAATGCCAGCCGAAACGGACTCAAAGCCCTCAAAGACCAGCTGGTGCTCAATCGGTGCCTTTTCCATGGCAAAACTGTGCCGCCCACCTTGATAGTGATTGTGAGTCAAGATGGATCCACCCGAGATTGGTAGGTCTGAGTTGGAGCCGACAAAATAATTTGGAAAGATGTCCAGCAAGTCCAAAAGCTGTTCAAAGGTTTGGGAACTAATGACCATAGGCACATGTTCCTGATTTAGGAAAATAGCATGTTCATTGTAGTAAGCATAGGGCGAATACTGGAAGCCCCACTTTTCCTGACCAAGATCCAAGCGAATGATACGGTGGTTGGCGCGTGCAGGGTGATTAATCCGACCCTGATAGCCCTCATTTTCCATACAAAGTAGACATTTGGGATAATTGCTTGCTTCAGCTTTCGTCGCAGCCGCAATAGACTTGGGATCCTTCTCAGGTTTAGACAGATTGATTGTGATTTCCAAATCCCCATACTCTGTCGAAACTGGATAATAGATATTTTTCGCAATCGCAGCCATCTTAATATAGTCATTGCGCTTGCTCAATTCATAGAAGTCACCAATCGCTTGCTCTGGACTGTCCTGATAGGTCTGCCAAAAATCACGATTGACCTGACTCGGACTTGGGGTTATCAAATCCATCAAACAAGCCCCAACCATGTCCTGCTCTTCCAGCAATTCTCCCACAAAACCAGTTCGAACTCCATGAGCCAATAGCTCATCTTTTAATTCAATCAAGTCTTCTAACTCTGTTTGAACTGTTAAAACCTGGTCCCCCACCAAAGCCAAGACCCGATTGCGCAGGTAAAGGGCATCCATTTCCTCAAAACTACTGTTGGCAATGATCTGCTCAACAAAACGATCCACCAATCCTGTCATCATTTCTCCAATCTATTATTAATAATAGTCTTTCAGTTTACTTTTAGTATAAGGCAACGAACTGCAGGCAGTACTGAAGTACGGCAAAGTGAGTTAACGCAGTAATAAAAGACAAAATGAAAGACTATAAGACGCGAGAGCCTCCAGCAATCTCGGCTACATAGAAGCTTGGTTCATAGCCGACAACCTCAGTATAAGTCTTGCCAACATTTTCAGTAAAGGCTTCAACCTTGTCCTTATGGACAATGGCAATACCACAGCCACCGAAACCAGCTCCTGTCATCCGAGCACCGAGAACGCCTTCTTGCTCCCAAGCTGTGTGAGCCAAGGTATCCAATTCCAAACCTGTCACTTCATAATCATGTTCCAAGGAAACATGAGAAGCATTGACCAAACGACCAAAGGTTGCCAAATCTCCTTCTTCCAAGGCCTTACGCGCCTGCAAGGTCCGTTGGTTTTCAAGAACAGCATGGCGGGCACGCTTGATACGGTTTTCATCCTTAATCAAATAGCTATATTGATCAAAGGTCCATTCATCCAATTCTCCCAGAGTTTGAATATTCAAGACTGCATTCAATTCTTCCACTGCTTTTTCACATTCCGCACGACGCTCATTGTACTTAGAATCAGCCAATTCACGACGTTTGTTGGTATTCATGATGACAATCACATGATCACCCAAATCCAGTGGCACCAATTCATACTCTAAAGTATTGGTATCCAGATAAATGGCACGCTGGTCTCCTCCCATACCGATAGCAAACTGATCCATGATACCAGAATTGACACCGATAAAGTGATTTTCCGTTTGTTTCCCAATTTTCACCAAATCAAGACGCGTCAATTCTAGACCATACAATTCTTCTGCGATGATGCCAATCAAGAGTTCCAAGGAAGCTGATGAAGACAGACCAGAACCATTTGGAATGTTACCGTAAACAAAGACTTCCATACCTGTATCAATAGTGTGACCTGCTTCTTGCAAGAACTTAAGAACACCTTTGGCATAGTTGGTCCAGTTGTCCGCCTTATCAAAGACCAGATTGTTCAAATCCACTTCAATAATTCCAAGCTCTTCAAAGTTTGCGGAATAAAAACGTAGAAGCTGGTCGTCACGTTTGCGAGCAGCCCCGTAGGTTCCCAAGGTAATAGCCGCAGGGAAAACATGGCCACCATTGTAGTCAGTATGTTCACCAATCAAATTAATCCGACCTGGTGAGAAGAAAGTCGCATCTGCCTCTTGACCAAACACATCTAGAAAGGCTTGTTTGAGTTGTTCTTTGTTCATAAGAACCTCCTTGATTTTGTAATCGTTTTCTTTTATTGTACAACTCAATACTTGAAAAGTCAATATATTTACTAAAAATTTACTAATTTTATGTTTTGTGCTATACTAGAAACAAATAGACAGGAGAAAAACATGGTTACAATCAAAGATATCGCGCAACAAGCCGACCTATCCCCCGCCACCATTTCCCGCGTTCTCAAGGGCGATCTTACCCTATCCGTCAGCCCAGAAACCCGCGACCGCATTTTGGCTGCTGCAAAAGAACTAGGATACACCAAGCATTTGAAAAAGCAAGCACCCCAACAAAAAGGCACCATCGGTATTGTCCAGTGGTACACTGAAAGCGAAGAACTGGCTGACCTCTACTACTATTCCATCCGTGCCAGCATCGAGCAGACAGCCAGCCTTCTCGGCTATCAAATCATCCGCTCCTTCAACGACTTGACCAATCCCCTACTTCAAGGATTGGACGGTATCATCGCAGTTGGCAAATTTTCTTCTGGGCAAATAGCAGAGCTGGCTAGCTTGTCTTCCAAACTGATTTTTGTGGATTCTGATACACTGACCGAGGGATTCTCCTGCGTCACAACTGACTTTGAACACTCTGTCCAGACAGTTATCGACCACTTCCATTCACAAGGTCTGACTGATATTGGACTCCTAGTCGGACAGGAAGAAACCACAGACGGACACCAACTGCCAACAGACCCCCGCCTGACTGCCTTTCGGACCTATCTCGACACCTTGGGCATGCTCCAAGAAAACTACATCTACCAAGGAACATTCTCCACCCAATCTGGTTATAATCTGATGAGTCAGGCTATTTCCGACCTGGGCGACCAACTGCCACCTGCCTTCTTCATGGCAAACGACACTCTGGCTGTCGGTGCCCTTCGCGCCCTTCAAGAACAGCAAATCGCCGTGCCAGAACAGGTCCAACTCATCACCTTTAACGATACAGCCATCACGCGCCAAGTCTACCCAGCCCTATCTTCTATCAGTGTCTATACCGAAGAAATGGGGCAGGAGGCCATGCAGCTGCTGGACCGTGTGATTGCGAGTCCGCAGCCCCACCACCCCCGTAAAATCAAACTGGGTACCCAGCTGGTTATACGGGAGAGTTCTTACTAATCAAGGTATAAGAAAATCTTCCTACCAAATTTTTTCGATAGGAAGTTTTTTTATTTTAGTATTGTCTTCTAGCTCTATCAGCATCTGTTCTAGCTTGTGCCGCCCTCAATTGGTCTTGATGATGTTGGGTCTGTCTTGCACGTTCAGCTGCTATTTGAGCCCGCCTTTCTGCCTCAATCATTTTTCTACGTGCTTCTTCGTTCTCCGCAGCAGCTACATCTAGTGAGTTATTATCAACTGGGACCGTTCCGCTTGGTCCCATTTCTCTCATTGTTTTATACAATTCTTTTTCGAGATAATTCAAAAACGGTCTCATCAAACGAAACGTAAATACAGATAGTTTCCAATAGACTTTAAGGATTGACTTTACAATGTTCATCACTTACCCTCTACGTCTTCTTGCAGCTGCAAGACCAAGACCAGATAATACTGCCACACCTGCGAGCGCCAATAGACTTGTTTGCTCCCCTGTGTTTGGCAAGGTCTTAGCTCGTTCGACACGTGAGTAGGTCACTTTTTCTCCAGTAGCTGTTTGTGTCACGGCTACACCTGCTTGTGGGTTCGTCACCACAACCTTACCATCAACAACCTTCACATCTTGACCTTTGTCAAGGGCTTGTTTGATGGCATCAATGTCAATTGCTAGTTTTGCGTCAGCAGTTGGTGCTGTTTTGGGTACTGCGACAACTGTTCCGTCTGGAAGAGTAGCAATAATGTTATCTTTTGCTTTGTCTTCAAGGTCTTTAACTGTTGCGTATTCTGCTTGAAGTTCTGCCAATTTAGCATTTTCTTCATTGAGTTTAGCAGTAACAGTTTCAAGTTTAGCTTGTGCAGTTTCAGCTTTAGCTTGTGCTTCAGTAAGGGCAGTTTGTTTTTCAACAAGTGTTGCTTTTGCGTCAGCAAGAATTGCAGGAGCATTCAAGTAACCGTTCAATTCTTCAGCAAGTGCTTTAGCTTCTTCAACCAAGCGGTCTTTTTCTGCAAGAAGTGCGTCACGTTCTTTGTTCAAGCTATCAAGGGTTGCTTGTTGGCTTGCAAGGTTAGCTTGTGCTGTTTTAAGTGCTTCAGCTTTTGCAGTTGCAGTAGCTTGTGCTGTAGCAAGTTCAGCTTTAGCAGTAGCAAGAGCTGCTTTCTTTTCAGCAAGATTTGCTGAGAAGTTGTCAACAGCTTTTTGTGCGTCTGCTTTGCGAGTTTCAGCGTTTTGAAGAGCAATGGTTGCAAGACGTAGATTATTTTCAGCAACTTGAGTTTGAATTGGAGTTGCAGTAGCATCAGCAAGAGTTTTCTCAGCCTTTGTTTTAGCTTCCAAAGCTGTAGCGTAATCTGAGCTTGCTTGGGTCAACTTAGCTTTTGCTTCATCAGATGCAGTTTGTGCTGCTGTAAGAGCTGCTTGAGCTTGAGTGAGTGCTGCTTGGAGTGTTGCTGGGTCATTTGGGTTGGTGATTGGGGTGCCTTCGTTTGTGAATGCTACGACCAACCAATAATTACCATTGATATTTGCAACAGCAATACCAATGTTATTTGCAAAGTTCAAGTTTGCTCGCAAGTGACCCCAGTTTGATGGTGCATCTGCAAATGATGTTCCCAATAGAGCATCGTATACTGCACGTTTCAAATCTTCTTCAGTTTGAATGGTTGGTTTTGAACCTAAACGGATTAGGTTTTCAACACCAGCACCGATGTGTCCATCTGTCAATGGGTTTGTTCCACGAGCTTCGTATTGGTTAGCACGTAATTGTGCTAAATCAATTGCAGCTTGTGTTACAGCGGTTGATGTTAATCCATTTAAACCTTGACGAATTTGAGCTAAACCTTGTACGTATAATTGTGAAGCTGAAATCTTTTGTTCATTTGTAAGATTATCAATATCAACAATTACTGTTTTGCTGTTTTTACCGATTGATACAGTTGATGTTTGGATTACATCAGCACCAGAATCAGTCATGAAGTCTGAGTCGCCTGACTCTTTATCAGCTTTGAATTGAGTCAAGTCTGCGATTGTAACAGTATCCACATTTGCAAGAGCGTCTGTTGCTGATTTGACAGCATCAGTAGCCTTAGTTACTGCGTCAGTTGTTGTTTTAACAGTATCTTGTGCAGTAGTCAATTTTGCTTTTGCTGTATCAACAGCGTCTGTTTTGACTGCAAGGTCAGTTGTTGCTGCATCAATTTTAGTTTGACGGTCTGCGTCTGCCTTTTTAGCTGTATCAACGGCTGTAGTAGCAGTTGTAACATTATCTTGTGCTGTTTTGACATCTTTAGTCGCTTGGTCAAGAGTTGCTTGAGCTTCCGCAAGACCAGTACCAGAAAGAGCATCTTGTGCTGCTTTTACATCAGCTGCTTTAGACGCTACTGCGCTATCTGCTTGGTCTTTTTCTGCTTGGGCAGTATCAACAGCAGTTTGAGCATCTGCAACAGCTTGTGTTTGTGCTGTGATTTCAGCATTGACTTCATCTGTTTCAGTAGCGTTAGCTTCTTGGTCAGCAAGGTTAGCGGTTTGGTCAGCTTGGTTTGCTGCAATGTTTTCAGGTGTTGCTTTAGTAGCGTTTGATTCTGCGTCTTTTACAGCTTGGGTTGCAGTATCAACAGCAGATTGTGCATTAGACACTTCTTGGTTAGCTGTATCTACTTCAGCTTGAGCTTGGCTTGCTTCAGTAGCAGTAGCGTCAACAACAGTTTGTTGTGCGTCAACTTCTGATTGAACTTCAGCAGCAGTTTTAGGTGCTTCAACAGCAGTAGTTTCTGTTGCTGGTGTTTCAGTTGCAACTGGTGTTTCAACGGTTGATGTCATCAATGATGCTTCAGCTTCTTCATAAGAAGAATAAGTTTCATTTGGTACAGATTTTACAATTTCACCTGTAGCATTGTTGACAGTTTGCCATTCACCAGTAACACGGTTTAATTGAATTCCATATTGTGTATTTGCTGACACGTTAGATGCACCAACGGTTGCAAGGGTGATAGCAGCACCTGTTGCTAGAGTTTTAAGTGTTTTTTTGTTCATGGATATCTCCTTATTATTAGGATAGGCTTGACTGTGAAATCAAACCTTGATATAGGCAGTATTAGCAAGCAATTCGTCAAGTATTTTAGCTTGCTTGTTATACTATTCTAACATTTTTTAGTGCAATCTTCAATACTTTTGAGATTTTTAAGGTGCAATATAGACTACTTATTATTTGTTCCTTTTCTCTTTACAATAGTAAGAAAAGGTGTAAAAGATGGAACAAGACAAACTACAAACATTTATTGCTAAAAGAATACGGTACTTAAGACTTCAAAAAAAGTTAAGTCAGGAAAAGCTTTCTGAACTCGCAGAACTTGGTTCGAAACATGTTCACAATATTGAAAATGGTAAATATAATTTTCAGATCCAAACCCTAAGTAAAATCATTAATGCTCTAGAGATAGATGAAAAAACATTTTTTAACTTTGAATTCCCAACACAAGATAAAGAAGTTGATAATGTCCTTAAACAAATAGAACAATTGCCCTCTGAGAAACGACATGATATTATTTCAGCTTTAAATACATTATTATCCAATATAAATAACCGCTAAGATACAAACATCCTAGCGGTTTTCTTCTATTTTATCCAATACTCAATAAAAATCAAAATCAAAATCAAACAAGCTCCAAAGGTTCGGGGAAACTTTGGAGCTTGGAGTTAGAGCGAACGTCTTCGGTTCTCCCTGAACAGATAGAACCCTATCCCTTTATTATTTGAGGGTAGGCTGTAAAGCTCCACTAGAGCTTTACGCTCATCAAATCAAGTCAACAAGGTTTGAGTTTGATTTTCGAAGAGTATTAGTCTAACAACTTAGCCAATTCCTGAGCCAAGAGTTGTTGTGCAACTTGTGGGTTAGCTTGTCCCTTGGTTGCTTTCATCAAGAAACCTGTGAAGGCCTTGTCCGCATTGCGTTTGCCAGACTTGAAGTCAGCTACGGCTGCTTCATTATCCGCAAAAACTTGGTGGATAATCGGAATCAAGACCGCAGGGTCTGAAATCTGTACCAAGCCAGCTTTCTCAACGTATGCCTTAGCAGAGCCGCCTTCTTTGGCCAAGTGAACAAAGACTTTCTTGGCAATCTTAGATGAAATAGTGCCATCCGCAATCAAGGCAATCATCTCCACCAAGTTTTCTGGTGTTAAGGCGATTTGCTCAATAGTCTTACCTTCAGCATTGAGGAACTGAGCCACCTCACCCTGCAACCAGTTAGAAACTTGTTTGGCATCGCCACCTGCTACCACTGCTGCTTCAAAGAAGTCAGACAGAGCCTTGGTAGACGTTAACTGACCAGCATCGTAGGCGGTCAAGCCCAAGTTTTCCACGTAGTGAGAACGGCGAGCCTTTGGAAAGACTGGCAATTCTGCACGCACTTCCTCAATCCAGCTATCATCAATCTCATAGAGCGGTAGGTCTGGCTCAGGGAAGTAACGGTAGTCGGCTGACCCTTCTTTGACACGCATGAGAATGGTTTCACCAGTAGATTCATCGTAGCGGCGAGTTTCCTGCTGGATTTGACCACCTGAACGCAAGATTTTCGCCTGACGTTCTACCTCGTGCTGCAAGCCCTTGCGAACATAGTTGAAGGAGTTGAGGTTTTTCAACTCAGTCTTGGTACCAAATTTTTCTTGACCATAGGGACGAAGGGAAATGTTGGCATCCACGCGCATAGAACCCTCTTCCATCTTCACATCTGAAATACCAGTGTATTGGATGATTTCCTTGAGAGCTGTCAAATAGGCATAGGCCTCTTCAGGCGAACGCATATCTGCTTCTGATACAATCTCAATCAAGGGCACACCCTGACGGTTGAGGTCCACATAAGAATAGCCGTCTGTCCCGTGGGTATTCTTACCTGCATCCTCTTCCAAGTGGGCACGCTCGATACGGATTTTCTTAGTCGTACCGTCTTCTAGCTCGATCTCAATCCAACCATTGTAGCCAATCGGCTCGTCAAACTGGGAAATCTGATAGGCTTTAGGGTTATCAGGATAGAAATAGTTCTTACGGTCAAAGTGCATGTCCTTGTGAATGTCCATGTTCAAGGCCAAGGCAGCCTTGATTCCCGCATCCACAACACCCTTATTAAGGACAGGAAGGACACCTGGGAAAGACCAGTCAATCACGTTGGTATTAGCATTTGGATCCTCACCAAAATGAGCAGATGAAGGTGAGAAAATTTTCGAGTTGGTATTCAACTCCACATGGACTTCTAGACCAATAATCGTTTCAAAGTTCATTAGTTAGCACCTCCAAAAATCACTGGTTGTTGCTTGTGGTAGTCTGTTGTCGCTTCAAAGGCAGCAGCCACTTGGTAAATGGTCTCTTCTGAGTATTTTGGACCAATCAACTGCAAACCGACTGGCAAACCTTCCACAAAACCAGCAGGAATGGAAATACCAGGGAGACCTGCCAAGTTTACAGGAATTGTTAACAAGTCCGCCAAGTACATGGCCACAGGGTCATGGTTGAGCGTGTCCAAACCAAAGGCAACGGTCGGAGCTGTCGGCCCCAAAATCAAGTCATAGTCCGCAAAGACTTTTTCAAAATCCTGGATAATCAAGGTCCGGACCTGACCAGCCTTCTTGAAGTAGGCATCGTAGTAACCTGATGACAAGCTAAATGTACCTAACATAATACGACGTTTGACTTCCTCACCAAAACCTTGGCTACGGGTTTTCACGTAAATTTCATCCAAGTTGGTCGCATCTTCTGCACGGAAACCATAACGGATACCGTCAAAACGTTGCAAGTTAGAAGAAGCTTCTGATGAAGCAATGATGTAGTAAACGGCAACCCCATACTTAGAATGTGGCAGGCTGACTTCCTCGATAATCGCCCCCAAACTTTCCAAATGCTTAGCAGCCTTGAGAATGGTTTCCTTGACCTGCGGATCGATCCCTTCTCCCATGTATTCTTTTGGCAGAGCAATCTTCATACCCTTGATGTCCTGACCAATCTTGCTAGTGAAGTCAGCAATTTCATTGATTGTTGATGTTGCATCCTTGACATCATGACCAGAGATAACATTGAGCAACTGGGCGTTTTCCTTAACTGTCTGTGAAAAGGGACCAATCTGGTCAAGAGATGAACCAAAGGCAATCAAACCAAAACGGGACACCGTTCCATAGGTCGGCTTCATACCGACGATACCATTAAAGGCTGCTGGTTGACGAATGGAACCACCTGTGTCAGAACCGAGTGACAAACGGACCTGACCAGCAGCAACTGTTGCTGCCGAACCACCTGATGAACCACCAGGAACTTTTGTCTGGTCCCAAGCATTTTTAGTCGGTTTGAAGGCAGAGTTCTCATTCGAACCACCCATTGCAAACTCATCCATGTTGGTCTTACCAACAACAATCATATCCTTTGCATAAGCTTGGGCAATAGAGGTTGCATCAAAAATTGGCTCATAATTGTAGAGCATTTTTGACGCTGCTGTGGTCAATATTCCCTTGGTTGAGATATTGTCCTTAACCGCCAAAGGAATCCCCGCCATGACATTGTCCACATCAATCCCCTTTTCATCAAGGGCAGCTGCCTGAGCCAAAGCCGCATCTTCTGTGATAGTCAAGAAAGCATCCACTGCTCCCTCACGGCTCTTAATGTCTTCCAAAGTTGCCTTGGTCAACTCAACCGCAGAAATCTCCTTTTTGACAAGGAGGTCATGCAATTCATCGATGGTTTTATTGTTAAAAGTCATTAGGCATCTCCTCCCCCGTCTAGAATAGCTGGTACCTTGATAAAGTTATCTTGTGATTCAGGCACATTTTTAAAGAGCTCTTCACGGCTCTCACCTTTTTGGGCAATATCTGCTCGCAAGACATTCTTACGGTCAGCCATAGTGGTCGTTACCGCAACACCTGTCGTATCCACTTCATTGAGCAATTCAACCATATCGACAATCTTGCTCAAACTTGTCGCAAATTCCGCTGTTTCTTGATCCGAAAATTCCAGCTTAGACAGCTTGGCAACGTGACGGACTTCAGCTTCAGAAATCTTCATTCTTACTTTCCTCCTAATGGAAATCTATCTTCTTATTATACCATATTTCCAGCCCCAGACAAAGGTAGAAATGACCTAATATGTTACCAATTTCCTCCTAAAAATCCGTTCTTTAAATTGCGAAGTATTCCTAATCTCACACCGTAAAACGATAAAAAACAGCAAGTTTCACCTAGCAATAAAACTTACTGTTTACTTAGCCTATCTTTTTTATGAGCTAATCCTTTGCATGTTTGCGGTATTTTTCCATTTTCCCTTTAAAAAGCTCCCCATTACTTGGTGCTGTATAGGAGACAGCATTGGCTCCAGCTTCGATAACCCGACGAATAGAGTCCTCAGTCGGACCACCAGTCGCAATAATTGGAAAATCAGGGAAAGCTTCTCGAATCTTCTTCACAACCCTTGGCGTTTCCATACCGCAAGAAACATTTAAAATATCTACTCCTGCTTTAATCCGTGAGGTTAAATCAGACTTTTCAGAAACAACTGTATAAATGATAGGAATATCCACTACTTTATTGATTGCCTCAATTGTTTTTACATCCGTTGGTCCATTTACCACAACAGCGTATGCTCCCTCCGACTCAGACAATAGACTCATATTAGCTGAACGCATACCTGTCGTCAAGCCTCCACCAACACCAGCCAAGACTGGAACTGACGCAACCAACATAATACTTTTGATAATAGCTGGACTGGGCGTAAATGGATAAACAGCCAAAATAGCATCTGCGTTGTGATTGGCAATAATCGACACATCCGTTGTAAATAAGACTGAACGAATGCGACGACCATAAATACGAATTCCACTACATTCCTTGATAACTTCTGGCATCTGAACAATATCCTGCCGTAAATCTGATAAAACAGATGGAATAAACTGTTCGCTCATCCGCAACCTCCTCTATACTAGCTACAATAATATATAGTATAACATATTATTTCATGGAAGAGACACAAAAACAATCCATTTTACCACTGCTTTCACAATAAAGTACTGTTTCAACAGATTTTTTTAAAAAAAGAGACAGCTTTCGCTGCCTCCCATTTCTCCGACCACAACAGTCTGTAGGACTATCTTAACGACGGATTTCTTTGATACGTGCTGCTTTACCTTGCAATGCACGTAGATAGTACAATTTAGCACGACGTACTTTACCGTAACGTACTACTTCAATCTTATCAACACGTGGAGTGTGGATTGGGAATGTACGTTCAACACCTACACCACCAGAGATTTTACGTACAGTGTACATTTCTGAGATGCCTTGACCTTTACGAGAGATAACAACACCCTCGAAAATCTGGATACGCTCGCGGTTACCTTCGACAACCTTAGCGTGAACACGTACAGTGTCACCAGGACGGAATGAAGGGATGTCAGTACGAAGTTGACCTTCTGTCAAACTTTGGATCAATGGATTCATTTTATTCTCCTATCTTTGTCAATCTTAGGTGCTTTTAAACCCAGCGGATAAACTGTATTTTTGTGCGTCCATTACACACAGACTATATTATACACCAAGTAATCACCTATGTAAAGCATTTTGATAAATTTATCATGGTCAATCATACCGCTTCTTTTATAGTCTTTTAGTTTACTTTTAGTACTAGGCAACGAGCTGCAGACAGTACTGGAGTACGGCAAAGCGAGTTAACGAAGTAATAAAAGAAAAACTAAATGACTGATATGTAAAGCCCTTTGTCAAGTAAAAACAATCGAACTGATAAAAAAATGAAAAGTATCTAGAAAGAGCCTAGTTCTTAGCTTCGGGCATTGGCCACTCTGATATTCGTGGATTGGTTACCTACAGGTCAATGGTTCTGCCGCGAGTCCTACTCTCTATAAGCGTGGAT